>CAKZQX010000963.1 GCA_937141995.1 uncultured Chloroflexaceae bacterium
CGAGCGTACGGGTGAACGCGCCTGCTGCCGGCGTTTCCCGGCGGGCAACCGCTGCGTCAGCTTACCCAGATCCTGCAATGCCTGACCGACCTGTGTAATCGCATCCCGATTTTCGGTGCGCCGTCGTTCTTGATTTCCAGTAACGCGTGTTTGTTTTTGTCTATCAGAAGCCATATAATATTGATATTGATAAGGACACATGACGCAAAATAGAGCACTACCGGGCGCTCCATCCCACATTACCTGTCCTGGTTGAAAGCCAGATAACGTTCGACAATTGCCGCAATGATCGCCGCTGCCGCCTGCTGCTTGGGTTGGCGTGACAAAGGCGTACCAGTACCATCCGCATCAAGCAGCGTGACCTGAATCTCGGCCTGCCCGATACTGGTCGTAGCATCATTGGCAACAATCATAGTGAGACCTTTGCGGGTCAACTTGGCGGTCGCATTCTCCACCAGATCCTGTGTTTCGGCGGCAAACCCCACCTTAAACAGATCTCGTCGCTGCGCCAGTTCACCCAGGATATCCGGGTTGGGGACAAGCTGAAGCAGCAGACCCGCATCGCTCTTCTTCATTTTCTGCTCAACCACGTCTGCCGGGCGATAGTCGGCAACCGCGGCATTCATCACCAGGATGTCGGCATCCTGACAGGCAGCATGCACCGCGTCGCGCATCTCCAGGGCGGTTTCAACCCGGACGAGCGCCACCGCCGATGGCGGAGTCAGTGCGGTTGGGCCGGTAATCAATGTCACTGTCGCGCCCAGATCGCGGGCAGTAGCGGCCAGCGCATAACCCATCAACCCGGAGGAGCGGTTGCCCACAAAGCGCACCGGATCAATCGGCTCGTGTGTGCCGCCGGCAGTGACGACCAGCTTCCGCCCACGGAGCGGCCCGTTATGTTGCCCCAGCAGCGCGCGTAGCTCCCCCTCAATCGTGGCAACCTCCGGCAGGCGACCTTTGCCGACCATCGGCTCGGCCATGCGCCCTACATCCGGCTCCAGGATGGTAAAGCCACGTCGCTGGAGCGTGGCAATATTCTCCTGCGTCACCGCCGCCTCATACATATTGGGGTTCATTGCCGGAGCGCAGAGAATGGGAGCCTGCGTCACCAGCACGGTCGTGGTCAGCAGATCATCCGAGATGCCCGCCGCCAGCCGGGCGATGGTATTCGCCGTGGCGGGTGCAATCACCACGATATCGGCATCCACGCCCAGCGAGACATGGCCGACCACACCATCCTCGGGCAGACTCCACATATCGGTTAACACCGGGCGTCCCGTCACCGCCTGAAAGGTTGCCGTGCCGACAAAGCGCTCAGCCGCCTCGGTGAGGATCACATCGACCAGCGCGCCGGCCAGCGTCAGGTTGCGTGCCAGTTCGGCCACCTTGTAAGCCGCGATACTGCCGCAGACTCCCAGGATAACCCGTTTCCCACTCAGCACATCTATCATCTGTAACCGCCGGTTATACATAGTAGCATGCGGCGGCAATTGTAGCATCAGGAACGGGAAGCGTCAACAGCATGTGTCAGCGCTTTAGCCGAATGCAGTGCAAACACAGCGTAAACAGGGGTGAGACTACACGGCTTAACCCATGTTTCAATGCCCCCGGCCCCCGCGTGTGTGGATGCCAATACAGCACAAATAGCGAAACGCGCCTGATCCAGGAAAGAGGGAAGGAATGGTATGCCGTCGTGGACACATTCAGACCGCGGTGAAGAAGTACATGCCGGGACAGCGGCACACCTGCCATCGGGGGGACGCATGTCCCGGCATCGGATATTCCGTGGGAGCCGGAATTACTCCCCAACCGTAAACCCAACTTTAATAGTCACCTGCCAGTAAGCCACGTTATCGTTGTCGATATAGCCTCGGGTTTCCACCACCTGAAACCAGCGCATATGTTTGATGCTCTCGCCGGCTTTGGTGATAGCATTCCTGATGGCATCGTCGCTGCTCTCCTTCGAAGAACCAACCAGTTCGACTATTTTATAGGTGTGTTCGCTCATGGAACCGCTCCTTTACAACTCAACATGGGTCAGGAAATATGGAAGGTCAGGCATAACCGTACGGGTTGGTGGTTCTTTTCCGGCAAAAGTGTGGAGCACCTGTACGAATAAATGTCTACACAACGCCGGTTTTTTTTGCATCAAAGAGGAGTACATTTCCGCAGGTCTGGCAGACCAGTTGCACCATCGGCGCAAGTACACCGCTAAGACCGCTGGTATCGACAATCTCGCCGGCGTCCCAGGTTGCCCGTCCACAGACGGTGCAGGGCATCGGGTAGTTGGGCACATTGGCCGTCAACCAGGTCTGGAACTTCTGCTTCTGAATATTTCCCATTGGCATAGTCAGGTAGTCCCTTCATCCCATAGCACATCTTAAGAACAAAGAATCAGAAAACAGAGAACAAACAGCTTCCCTGGTGGAAAACACTCTCCGCGCTGTTCTCTACCACACGGTAGCCCGGCAGGCTCGAATCGGGAACTCGCCGGATTAAAGGTAATACACGGGTTTCTGCTATTATAACGGATGTATGGGACGTTTGTACAATCGGGGGTGGTGGGTCCGACATGCGCTGATGCCATACCTTGTCAGGATCACGCGGATACACTATGTGACTCAGGTGCCCGATCACTGGCTTTATATTATGAGAACTTCGCCGCTGATAATCAGAACATGGGGATGATGCGATACTCTACCGATTTCGGTTCATCAAGGAGGAACCCCTGCTCAATATCGTATGGTATACTAAAACAAAGGTTTGATAACTTAGAGACTGTCTGAAAAGATGATTCGCGTCGGTCCCACGGCATGCCGGGTGTC
>CAKZQX010000964.1 GCA_937141995.1 uncultured Chloroflexaceae bacterium
GCTCTAACGTATGTAACATTGTGAGCAATAGATGACGCAGCGCGAGCTTTCAGGAGAACAGTTGTCCCCTGCTCGTGGTGCGTCATTCGCTCCTCAGCATCCCTGAGTGTAGTATGCTACTCACCCCGAATACACTACTGCAACAACGGTACCGCATCGTCCGCCTGCTGGCGCGTGGTGGCATGGGCGCGGTCTATCAGGCAACGGATCAGCGGCTAGAGAATACTGTAGCCCTGAAGCAGACATTGATGACCGATGCCTCCCTACAGGCCGCCTTTGCCCGCGAAGCCCGCCTGCTTGCCGGGTTACACCACCCGGTCCTGCCCGCTGTCACTGATCATTTCATTGAGGAAATGGGACAATTTCTGGTTATGGAGTTTGTTCCAGGCGATGATCTGAAAACCTTACTGGAACGTAACGCCGACCCCTTCCCACTTATCGCTGTGCTTGACTGGATCGATGCGCTGCTCGATGCGCTCGACTTTCTGCATACGCAGCCGCAGCCGATCATTCATCGGGATGTTAAACCCCAGAACATGAAATTGACGCCCCGGGGCGATGTTGTGTTGCTTGACTTTGGACTGGCAAAAGGTGCGTTGCTCCACGGGGCAGACCCCGCCGCCAACCAGAGCATTTTTGGATACACGCTCCAGTATGCGCCCCTCGAACAGATCCAGGGCACGGGAACCGATGCACGCAGCGATCTCTACTCCCTGGCGGCAACAATCTACCATCTGTTGACGGCCGCCCTCCCCCCCGATGCGCTGACGCGTGCCAGTGCATTGATCGCGGGACATCCCGACCCACTGCGTCCGGCTCACGAACTGACCCCGGATATGCCCAATGATATTGCAGCGGTACTGCATCAGGCACTGGCCCTGAATCCGGCTGAACGCCCGGCAAGCGCGGCTCTGATGCGGATCACAATACAGAACGCCCGGACACAGGGCAGCATTCCGGCGTTTGCGCCGGGTGGCAGTAGCAGCGGGCGTTCTACGCTGACGCTGCCGGCAGTGGCGCAACCACAGGCGGCAGCGCAACCGCTCCCGCCAACCTCGGCAACAACCCCCCGCCCCGCGTCCACCCCGGTATCTACAACGGAAGATCCGCAAACTCAATATCCGGCAACCGGACGGCGCACGCCGCGGCGCTTCAAGGTTCTAGTCGGATTGGGGTTGCTCCTGGCAATTATTGCTGGAACCTGGGGCTACTTTGCGTTTTCCTCGGAACAGGAGGAAGAAACGCCACGAACAACCGCTTTAGAGAGCGTCATTATCACGGGACAAAGCCGCAGTGATCCCGTTCCATACAAAGAAGTTATTACTCTGCCCGACTGGGAGGTGCAGGTGCTTGAGACAGTGCGGGGAGATGCGGCCTGGAATCGGCTCTACGATGCCAATACATTTAATGACCCCGCACCCGAGGGGATGGAATACCTGCTGGTCAAAGTACGGGCCAGAGCAACCTTCGCCGGGAACGACGCACGGCAACTCTACTTTGTTATCACCGGCAATGGCTTGCGCGAGTATACCCGATCCGGTGTCCCCCCTGAACCCAGGCTGGAAACGGAACTGGTTCCCGGCAGTGCATCCGTGGGCTGGATCGCCTTTCCGATTAGCAAACATGAGGGGAGCCTGCTGCTCAAAATGAAAGAGCTACAAGGCACAAACGCCGATACTACCCGGTTCCTGGCGCTGGAAGCAGGCGCAGCGCTTAGCATTTCACCGGATCTCGAACAGATTCGGGCTGAACCGCTGGGGCAGACGCCCGAGGCACCGGCCCCCTATGGTGAACAGGTCACCACTGAGGACTGGCAGTTGACCATCCGCAATGTTGTCTGGGGTGATGCCGCGTGGGAACTGGTCGAGGCGACCAATCAGTTTAGTGATCCGCCGGAAGCGGGAATGCAGTATATTGCCGTGCAGATGCATATTCGCTACATCAGTACCCATGATGAGGCCCGGCAGATCTATTCGCACGGCTTTGCGCTCCTGGATAATGATGGTATTATCTACGCGGCACCGTCGGTGGTTGATCCCCATCCCGCCATAGATGTAAATCTCTATCCGGGTGGCGAACATACCGGCTGGTTTATTCTCCAGGCTCCGCGCCAGATTCAGGCAGCGACGTTACGCTATACGCCGACATTTGGCAACCGGGAGTTGAATACGCGGTACCTGGCGCTACAACCAGCATTGCAATTGCCTACGACACCATCACGCCAGGCACTATCGACGCAATATTCGGTGTTCTTAACGCAAACGGCATCTCCATTGCCGCTCAACTAATGAAGAGGGGACAAGCGCAGTATGGCACCACAACCAATCGCCCTGACCGTCTACTTCGATTTTCTCTGTCCGTTCGTTAACCGTCTCTCGCTCTGGTTTGACCAGGTAGAAAAGCAGCGCGGCGGCCTGAGCGTTACCTGGAAGTATTTCTCGCTTGAGCAGATTAATGCCCCCGACGAGGACTGGTGCTTGTGGGAACAGCCGGAAGACTATACCAGCCTGATCGGTGGCAGCCCGGAGTATCGCGGACTGTTTGCCTTCTGGGGGGCCGAAGCCGCTCGACAACAGAGCACCACGGCCTTTGAGCAGTTCCGCCGGGCACTCTTGCATGCGCGGCATAGTGAGGAACTGGATTTTGGTCTGCGCGTCAACGTGCGTGGCATCGCCGCCCAGGTCGGACTCGACATGACCCGCTTCGACACTGACTTCACCGACCGCCGTCTGCTTGATGTCATCCGCCGCGACTTTGAAGAGGCCCGCAACCAGTACAAAGTTTTTGGCGTGCCGACCATCTGCGACGATGCCGACAACGCAATGTATCTGAAACTGACGCAGGTGCCGCCCGCCAATGATGCGGTTCCGTTCTTCGACGAACTCCATCGCAGCTTTACCAACCGGCCCTGGCTGGCTGAGATCAAGCGACCTGGACCATAAATAGTGAGTGAGGATCATGCCTATGTCTGCGTTACCGCAGATCACCTACACCATTGCCATGCCGCAGCCTCATACCCATCTCTACGATGTGGGTATTGATGTGGCAGGACTGAGTGGGGACAGCAGCGATTTTGTACTGCCCTCCTGGACCCCCGGCTCTTACCTGATCCGGGATTATGCCCGGCATGTGCAGGAATTTGCGGCGGAAGCAGATAGTACAGCGCTGATCTGGCGCAAGACGGCCAAGGATACCTGGCAGGTCGAGACAAACGGCGCGGAACGCATCCAGGTGCGCTATCGGGTTTATGCGAATGAGTTAACCGTGCGAACCAGCCACCTGGATGGCAGTCATGGCTATTTTAATGGCGCAAACGTATTTATGTTCATCCCCGAACATACCACCGAACCACTGGCGCTGCATGTACAGACGCCACAGGGCTGGCAGGTTACGACCGGCCTGGAACCGGCCGCCGAACAGACGCCGGTGACGCATGCGCCCTTTTCCCTGCGCACAGCGGATTACAACTTGCAAACGCGAGTGTTTATTGCCGACGATTACGATGAGTTAATCGACTGCCCGGTTGAGTGTGGCACCCACCGGCTGCTGACCTTTGAGGTTGACGGCATTGAACATCGCATTGCCATCTGGGGGCGGGGGAATGAAGATGAGGCGCGGCTGGTTGCCGATACCCGCCGCATCGTTGAGGTAGAGCGTGATCTCTTCGGTGGTCTGCCCTACCGGCACTATACCTTTATTCTGCATCTGACCTCGGGGCGGGGTGGGGGGCTGGAGCATCGCAATAGTGTCACGAACTTGCTGAACCGCTGGACATTTCGACCGGAACGCGCCTATGAGCGCTTCCTGGGGCTACAATCGCATGAGTTTTTTCATGTCTGGAATGTGAAACGTATTCGAGCGGAACCGCTCGGACCATTTGACTACCGCCGGGAAAACTACACCCGGCAGCTCTGGGCGATGGAGGGCGTTACCAGTTACTACGACAACCTCTTTCTGGTGCGCGCGGGTTTGATCACTCCGGAGCGCTACCTGGAAATCCTGGCCGATGAGATGCTTAACCTGCAGAGCCAGCCGGGGCGGGCGCTGCAAAGCCTGGAGCAGAGCAGCTTTGATGCCTGGATCAAATATTATCGCCCCGATGAGAATAGCGGTAACAGCGGCGTCTCCTACTATCTCAAGGGCGGGTTGGTCTCGCTGCTGCTGGATATGGCGATCCGGCGGCGCACGGACAATGCCCGCTCGCTTGACGATGTGCTGCGCTACCTCTACGCAACCTATCCCGTCACTGGTCCCGGCATTCCTGAAGCGGAAGGCTACCTGGCAGCGATCGAAACGGTGGCCGGGGCTGCCGATGGTTTCTACCGCGACTTCTTTGCCCGCTATATCGCCGGCACTGCGGAACTGGATTACGACCAGGGGTTGAGCTATGCCGGACTGCGGCTGGAGTGGGGCTACCGTAACCGGCGCAATAGCGAACCGCCCGCCTGGCTGGGGCTGCGCCTGAAACCCGAGCAGGGGCGCACCGTCGTTGCCGGTCTGCGCTCGGATAGTCCGGCCTACAGCGCGGGGATCTACGCGGGGGATGAACTGCTGGCCCTGGACGGCTGGCGGATCAATGATGCGCTGCTGCCGGAGCGCCTGGCCGAACGTGCTCCAGGTGCGACGGTAACGCTCACCCTCTTTCGACGCGATGAACTGCTGCAGATCCCGGTGACACTTGCGACAGCCCCCTACGACAAACTCAGCCTGGTTCGCAACGATCAACCTGATGCGCTACAAGAACGGATCTACCAGAGCTGGCTTGGTCGCCAGACCTGACCGGTAGACCTGACCCTTTTGGGGGTGAATTTTTAGGTTGGCCCACCGGATAGCCCTTTCTGATGGACGATTTCTTGCGGTTCCCAATCCGGTGGCTCGGGCCAGGGTTTGGGCCCGATCCGTTGCGGCAGGGGCAGCAACTGGGCAGTGATGCTCTGTATCAGCAACCAGATCCACCCCAACCGAAACAGGTCACGATTGCTCATTCACCAACTGCTCCTTCAGCACATGCTTCTGCACTTTGCCGAGGGCATTGCGCGGGAGGGTATCCACAAAGACAACACGGCGGGGTTTTTTGTAGGCGGCCAACTGGTCCCGGCAACGCGTGATCAGTTCCCCCTCGAGGGATTCG
>CAKZQX010000965.1 GCA_937141995.1 uncultured Chloroflexaceae bacterium
CGCCCACGCCCGCCAGCAGGCCGGCATACACCAGGTAGCCCAGCACAAAGTAGAGCAGCGCCAGCCCCCAGACATAGCCCGGCAGTTCAAAGCTGCCAAAGATGTTAAGCCGGCGCGTGCTAAGGGCCAGCAGCAGTCGCCCCGCCAGCAGCCAGATGCTGACCTGAATGAGCCCCAGTAGCCCCAACCCGGCAACTTTACCCGCCAAAATCTGCCAGGGGCGTAGCGAGGTCAGCAGGATCTCAATCGTGCGGTTCTCCTTCTCCTCAGTGACACTCTGTAGCATAAAACTCGACGAGGAGATAATCGTAATAAACAGCATCATCGCAAAGATATAGGGCACGGCAAAGGTCAGCGGATTATCCCCACCTGCCTGGCCGCGCTCAACCGGAGCCAACTGGCCCTCGGCATCGAGGCGCACCGTCTCCAGGCGCAACGGATCCACCAGGCGCTCGGCCCGGCGCGCGTCTTCGTCGGGCAGCAGGTTGGCGCGAATCAGCCGCCGGATCAGTTGTTCATCCGCGGTAACGATTGCCATCTGCGGCGAAAAGCGTGTAACACTGCCACTCTCCAGATAGTCGGTGGGGATGAGGTAGAAGGCCGTAATCTCATCCGCCCGAACTGCGGCCCGCGCGGCGTCTACATCGGGAAAGGCCCGCAGTCGATCCGCGGAAATCGTTTCCGGTACCTGTCCGATCAGACCGGCCTGATCGACATAGCCGACGGTGCCGTTATTATCGCCGGGCGTGTCGCCACTCATTTGCGCTGTTGCCGCATCCTGCATCACCGTGCCCATCACCAGCGTTACCACCAGCCCAATCAGGGGAACGGCCAGTGTGAGCAGAATAAACCCGGGCCGCCGCAGATGCCGCAGCAGCGCATGGCGGGCCATCAGCACTGTTCGTTGCATAACTTCCTCAATTCTTGCATCTGTCTGAAAAGGTCTTTATCGTCGGTTGGATTTTTAACTCGGATATCGCCCCTCAGGCGTCCCGGCTTCAGCCGGATCAGGCGTTCCCGGCAGTAGGCCACTGCCCCGGCAGGCGTCCCACCGGCTGAAGCCGGGACTCCCGGTCATCCCAGTTATCAACTTGTGCGCAGGAGGCGCACCAGTTCACCCGGACGGATCGCCTTGCCGTGGTGCAGCATCCCCAGGCGGAAGATCCGCCCGACGGTCAGCACAACCAGCACCGCGCCGGCGGTCAGCAGACCCAGACTGAGCAGGATCTGCCAGAACGGCACCTGGGCCAGCGGCAGGCGCATCACCAGCGCCAGGGGCGCGCTCAATGGAAAGAGACTCAACCCCACTGCCAGCGCGCCGTTGGGATTGGTGACAAACACAAAGTTGAGAATAAACGGCAACATCCCCGACAAAGTCAGCATTGAGGCCATCTGTTGCCCCTCCTGCTGCGAGGAGACCATCGCGCCAATCCCGATCATCAGCCCGGCGAAGAGCAGATAGCCGGGGATAAACGCCAGCAGCGCAATCAGCAGAATATCGCCGGGCAGGTTAAACGTACGCAGCGGTTCAAAGAAGATCGCCCCGACGCCCGCCAGCAGCGCCCCAAAGAGTAACCAGACCAGCGCCTGCGTCAGCCCCAGCGCTCCCAGGCCGAGCGTTTTCCCGGCGATCAGTTGCGACGGGTTCACCGAGGTGACGACAATCTCCATAGTGCGGTTCTCCTTCTCCTCGACAATGGCCTGCAGCAGATAGCTGGATGAGGAGAAGGTCGCCACCAGAAAGAGCATGCCAAACAGGTAGGGCAGCAGCACAAACCAGATGCCTCCCCCGACGATGGTCCGCCCGCCATCGAGGGTGCTGCGCCGCAGGGTTTCGATCGGATCAAACGCGCGCGCGATAACCTGGGGCGTGGCATCTTCCAGCAGGCCCGCGCGCAGCAGTGTGTGCAAGCTCTGCTCGCCCTCCATAGAGAGTTCCTCCGCGCCGTAGGCGGTAACACGCCCACTGTCGAGATAGTCCGGCGGAATAACCACATAGGCCGCGATATCTCCGGCAACAAAGGCCTCCTGCGCAGCAGCCTCGTCGGGGTAGGCGCGGAGTGGAACCGGCAGTGGTGTCTCCGTGGCGGGGAGTAGCGCTTCGGCGTCGGCGGGGATCACATCGGCCTGATCGACATAGCCAATTGCGCTTTCCGGCTGGTTTGTCAGCACCAGCGCGGTAAACAACAGCACAAAGCCGGCAACCAGCAGCAGCGGCACGCCGAAGGTGGTCAGCAAAAACATCCGCCGCCGGAGATGCCGGAAGTACTCGAACTTTGCAATATAGAGCAGTCGTTGCATCACACATCTTCCTCCTGGGCCACCTGGACAAAAATGTCATCGAGTGAAGGCAGGGCGACCTCGAAACGCTCGACGGTAAAATGATCGTTGCGGCTCAACGTGCGCAGAATCTGCTGCGGCGATGCGCCCTCTTTCAGTTGCAGCACCGCGCGGCCATTCTGCCGCTGCACACTCGTCACATCGGGCAACGTCCCCAGGTCGCCGTGGCCCTCGACAATAACGGCATTGGCGGCAAACTTACGCCGGACCTCCGCAATCGGGCCGTACAGCACCACCCGACCATGGTTAATCATCACCATCCGGCGCGCCAGTTCCTGCACCAGATACATCTCGTGCGCCGAGAGGATAATGGTCTTCCCGGCGGCGGCCTGCTCGCGCAGCACCTCTTTGATCAGGCGCACATTGACCGGGTCCAACCCGGCGAACGGCTCATCAACGATCAGCAAGTCGGGATCATGCAAGAGCGCCACGATAAACTGGGCCTTCTGCTGCATCCCCCGGCTCAACTCGTTGACCTTCTTCTGGCTATGTTCCGCCAGGTCAAACCGCTCCAGGTAAGCCTGCGCTCGCTGCCGCGCCTCACCCGAGGCGACACCCTTGAGCCCCGCCAGGAAGACCAGGCAGTCCAGCAGTTTGAGCTTGCGATAGAGCCCGCGATCCTCGGGCAGGTAGCCAATCCGGTCACGCGTTTCCGCGCTCATTGGCCCACCCAGCACGCTGATGCTCCCCCGGTCCGGCTTGAGCAGATCCAGCACCATGCGGATGGTTGTGGTTTTCCCGGCACCGTTGGGACCGAGCAGGGCGAAGATCTCCCCCGCTTCAACCGCAAAACTGACATCCTTGACGGCTTGCGTTGCGGCAAATGACTTCGCAACGTGGTCTACTATCAATGTTTCCACAATTGTATATTTCTCCTTCCGCTCTATCAAAGACGAACCGGGTTCTCTCTGCACGATGATGCTGGGGAAGTTGCCGGCATGTCCGGTCTATCGGGAAATCAGTGGCATACTATTCGCTGATATAGAAATAATAGCAAAACCGATACCAGGCAGCATCGGTAACAAGCGGGAGAAGCGTCTCCATCATAAGATCGATACTCACCAGCCCGGGACGGTACCGGCGGGGACCAGGGTAAAACAATTGTCATCTCATTATGCAGTATGTAACTTGACATTCGAGGCGTAGACTATATCATACCTTACGGGTGTCGTATAATCACGTCTATTCTTTTCATCAAGCCGTATGCACCTCTGTAGACCTGGAGTAATGATGCACACAAAGAAACCTGTGCGTAAACCGGATGTCACCATCAAAGATATTGGTGATGAAACATTGTTGTACGGAACCGACGAGCAGGCAATCCATGTCCTTAACCCAACCGCCCGCTTGATCTGGAGTCTCTGCGATGGTCAGCATACCCTGACCGACATGGAGCAGGCGATCCATGCCAACTTCGCCGTCCCCGAAGGACGGGATGTGCGTGGGGATATTCAGCGCACGCTGGATATCTTCGCCGGTAAAAAACTGCTGCAAGAGCCGTCGGCATGATACGCCAGGGGGAATAGCGGGTTTCCCGCATCAGAACGGGATGTGGACGTGCAGTAACGCGTCCCTAATCAAAACATTTTAACTCCAATACCTTTCCAATACGCTCGCGCAAAGATGCCAAGGACGCCAAGAACCGCATACACGTTGGAGCTTTGCGGCGTTACGCGAGTCAATTTCGACATATTTGACAGGACTTACGCAGTTGACATGCAAACTGGACGTTTGACCAGATGGAAGCCGGATTCGCCGGCGGCAGTATGGTTTCTTCCGCCCTGCCGGAGGCGACATGTCCTTCCGGGTTTGTGACCGCGTAACTCCTGATATTTGCAAGGTATTGATCCTAACCCATAACCGTGAGAGAGAGGGGATTGCACATTTATGTACGATACACATATCCGCGCGCGCTACCTGCGTGCCGGGGCGCTTGGCGTGATGCTCTGGCTGATCACGTTTTGCGTAGGAGCAGCGCCGGCCACACGCGCCACAACGGTTGATGCCGGGAATCAGTTCTACCGCGTACTGGTTGAGAATGCGCCGGAACGCCCCGATCTGGATGCGCCACCCGGTGTCGGCACCTATGTCGTAGTCACCGGCCCGGACCACCCGGCGGGTTCCGGGCTAAATGTACTCTACCGCATCCCCAAACTGCCCACCGGAACCTCCTACACCACAATCCGCTCCTACACCAGCGGAACCGATTATGTACAGGGGCGAGGCATCGGCGG
>CAKZQX010000966.1 GCA_937141995.1 uncultured Chloroflexaceae bacterium
GGTGGTTCATCAAACCGGGCGTTTCACCCGGTGAACGGCAGATTTCGCCTGCGGCAGCGTGGTACTGTTTTTTCTTGTTCACGAAATTTTGGCTCAAAGAGCCAAAATTTCGTGAACAAGAACTGGTTTCTTCCGTCCTGCCGGAGGCGATATCCCCCGTCAAACGCGGGATCGTCTGATACGTGTTAGCATTGGCCGTTTCGCGATGTTCGCTTATTTCGTGTTGTTCGTGGTCTAAACTCCTACTGCGTAACGCGTGTCGGTCAGGGCTGGCGTGGCCCGCGCCCCGCGCCGCGTCCCTGGTTCTGTCCGGGACCCTGGCGCTGACCGGCGTTATCGCAGACGCCGTCGTTATTCGCATCGACATAACCGCCGGCACACTGCCCCTGTCCGGCACCCTGCCCGGCATTATCGCAGACGCCGTCGCCGTCCGCATCGACATAGCCCGCGCCCTGGCCCTGCCCGGCATTGTCACAGACACCATCGCCATCCGCGTCCACATAGTTGCCGGCACACTGTCCCCGGCCGGTACCATCGCCGGGACCGTTGCCATTACCGCGCGCCAGGGCTGCGGGAGCGAATGCCACCAGCGCAACCAGCGCGACCATCAGACCAGCCATCAGCATCCATCCACGAGCTTTCATCATCTTTCTCCTTAATGCCTTGCAATAGCCTTGTGTTTCCTGTCCGAACCAGCTTGCCCGGTTCGTTATAGGTTCAGTGTAGCAGGCGAGTATGGAGATGTAATGGAGAGTCTGTAGAACGTGTGTGGAAAACGCTGCGATTGATGCGGCCTTTTCGGTTGTATGCCCGAACGCTCGCTTTTGTGCATCCGGACCGCTGTGTCACACCTGTACCTCAACCCGCGCACAGCTTGTCGCATACCCCAGCGCCCGCTTGGTCGTGGGATAGACCCGCGCCGCCGCGATGCCCAGCGCCAGTTCAACCAGCCCGGCATCGCCGTAGCGTGCCCGTAGCCGGGGCCGCAGCGTCTCTTCCTCGCCGGTTGCGGCCACCACTGCCTGCGTAAAGTGGTAGATATCGACGATCTCCGGGGAGAGATCCGCAACGCGCTGGTGAACAACCGCCTCCAGGATGGTTGCGGCAACACCCGCCTGCCGCGCCAGGTTGACCTCGGCCTGCACGCAGGTGCCGCAGTCTTCGTGCCGGGTGGCAACCAGTCGGGCAATGTGGTAGGGTTCCGGCGGCAGGGCGCGCCGATGGCGGGCCAGCGGGATGAACAGGCTGAACTTCAAGAAGGCCGGGAGGGAGACGCGCACAATCCGGCGCAGATACTCGACGGATGTGCCCAGGGCGCGTTCTTCCGCGTCGAGCCGCCGAAGAATGAGTTTTCGTAGCATTGTGTTTCACCTTACTACATATAACAGGAGTTACGCGGCGAGCGTGCAAACTGAACGTTTGACCAGGTAAAAAACCGGTTTTGCCTTCGGCAGGGTGGGAACATTAAATCCGGACATCACTGCTCTGTAGCCCCGGCTTATGCACTTTCCCCGCAGTATGCGACTGCCTCGGCAGGTATTCATCGGCTAACGCCGGGCTTCCTGAACATTCCGTGCCGATGTGTTCTGTGTTTATCCTGCCATGCCAGAGGATGCTCGTCTGTAAAAGATCTTACATGCCGGAGAAAGCACAAACCGTTGCTCGGTAACAATGCGCCAGATGCGCTCTGTTTCCGGGTACATTGTTCCGGATACGCTATCGCCCGCCCGGCAATTTCCTTACACGCCCCTTACAAAACTCTTAAACGCCTCTTATGCAGCCGCGGTATAAATAAAACGTGCAAGACATCACAAAGAATTCGGACCAATCACGATAGATACCCAGGGACAAGGAGGGTTCCCATGACGACAACAAACGTGCCAACCACCGCAACTACCCGCACCGCGGCGGAACTGTATGCGGCCCTGATCCAGTCACAACCACTGTTTATTCTTGATGTACGTAATGAAGAAGATTTTGCCCGCTGGCGGGTTGAGGGACGCGCCGCGCTTGAAACATTGAATATTCCCTATTTTGAATTTATCGAAGATGAAGCGGCCGCCGTTGCGCGTGTCCCCCGTGACCGGGATATTCTGGTCGTCTGCGCCAAGGAGGGCTCATCCGAGTATGTGGCCGATATCCTGCGTAACCATGGCCTGAACGCGGCCCACCTGGAGGGCGGTATCGTAACCTGGGGCAACCTCTACGATGTGCGCGACATTGCCGACAACGCCGCCGGGCGCATTGTGCAGATTGCCCGCCCTGCCCGTGGTGACGTGAGCTTTATGATCATCAGTGATGGGCAGGCCGCGATTATCGATCCACTGCGCCATACCAACTACTATCTGGAGACGGCGCGGCAGGCCGGCGCATCCGTCACCCACATCTTTGACACGCACGTCCATGCCGACCATATCAGCGGTGGCCCGGCGCTGGCGCAGGCAACCGGCGCACCCTACTATGTCCACGCCTACGACGCCATTCACCCGATTGATATGCTCCCGGCGCAGATGCCCTACGAGCATCTGCAGGACGGCCAGACTTTCACCGTCGGGCAGTACAGCGTCAAGGTCATCTGGTTCCCCGGTCACACGCTGGGGCAGGTCAACTACCTGGCGACCGCGCCGGATGGGCAGTCCTATCTCTTCACGGGCGACGGCATCTTCCTGAAATCCTTTGGCCGCCCCGACCTGGGCGGGAAGGGCGAGACCTGGACGCCCATCCTGTACGAGAGCATCTACGAGCGCCTGCCGCAGCATATCGACGATAGCACCGTCATTCTGCCCTCGCACTTTAGCCTGCTCGATGAGGACGACGGCCAGGGACGCTTTGCCGCACCCTACGGCCAGGTCCGCCGGCAGAACGATGCGCTGGTTCCGCGCTCGAAGGAAGAGTTTACCGCCTATGTCCTGGGCAATCTGCCGGTCTTCCCGCCGCAGTATGTCGAGATCAAGCGGGTCAACATCGGCCTGGTTCACCCGACCGAGGAGCAGGCCGGCGAACTGGAACTGGGCCGCAATATCTGCGCCCTGAGCCAGTAGTCACCACCTGTACATAGTTGAACGGTAACACACACGATTGACAAGCGGGGGCGCAGCGCGCTGTGCCCCACCAAAGCAAAAATAAAGGAGCTACTCCCATGGCAACCGAATTTGATCAGACGCTGGATGTAAAAGGCGCAAAGTGCCCGATGCCGCTGGTGAAGAGCCGCAAAGCCATCAACGACCTGACCGTGGGCCAGACTCTGCGCGTGCTGGCAACCGACCGAGGCTCCGTCGCCGATTTCCAGGGCTGGGTCAAGACTGCCAAGAATATTGAACTGGTCGCCCAGGAGACGGTCCAGGAAAATGGCACCGATCTCTACGTCCACTATCTGAAGCGCACGAGTTAGGGGTTAGGGGTTAGGGGTTAGGGGTTAGGGGTTAACGGTTAACGGTTAGGGGTTATGAAGTTTGAAAAAATAGTTTGGATATGTGACTCACGGGAGTCCCGGCTTTAGCCGGTGGGATGCCTGCTGGAGTCCCGACTTTAGCCGGTGGGATGCCTGCCTCGGCAGCGGCATACTGCCAGGTAAGCCTGATCCGGCTGAAGCCGGGATTCCAGAACAGTAAATATCCGGATTAAAATCTCAAATTTCATAACCCCTAACCCGTAACCCCTCCAACGAGGAGATGAAATACAATGACAACTGCAACGATAGATACCACGGATACCACCCAGAAGACGATTGCCGAGGCGGGAACTATTGATATCAACACACTGCTGGAGCGGATCAGTGTCCTGGAGCAGCGCGTCGCCGAACTGGAGGAGTCACCTGCGCAGGATCTAGAGAACCAGGTGTCGCTGGTGGTCTTCTCTGGCGATATGGACCGGGCGATTGCCGCCTTCATTATCGCCACGGGTGCCGCCGCGATGGGGATGGATGTTTCGATGTTCTTCACCTTCTGGGGCTTGAATATCGTTAAGAAGCAGAAGGTCTACACCGGCAAAAACATGATCGAGAAGGGCTTCACCGCCATGCTGCCCGCCGGGGCGCAGAACCTCGGCCTCTCGCAGATGAACTTCTTTGGGGCCGGCGCGGCCATCATGCGCAAGCTGATGCAGGACCATGAGGTCTCCTCGCTGGCAGAACTGGTTGAGATGACCCGGGAACTGGGTGTGCGCATGACCGTCTGCGATATGTCCCGCGAGTTGCTGGGCGTCCGCGACGAGGAGTTAATGGATGGCCTGGAGTTCGGCGGCGTGGCAACTTTCCTGGGAGATGCTGCCCGCTCCAAAGCCGCCCTGTTCATCTAAACCGTGCAACCGCTGGCCGGTCGGGGCGCAGTATGCTGCGCCCCTTCTTGAGGAGAGGAGACGACATCAATGTTACAGCAGCTTTTTCAACGACAACCATCCACCCACCAGCAGACCGGCGTCCGCATGATCAGTGCAGCCGACTTGCAGCAACGACTGAGTCGGCAGGAACCGCTTGTGCTGCTGGATGTCCGCTCGGCGGAGGAGTATGCCCACGACGGGCGCATCAGCGGGTCGCGCCTGCTGCCCCTCGCCATGCTGCCACAGCGCAGCAGCGAACTGCCCCGGGACAGCACGATTGTCTGCATCTGCCGCTCCGGGCGACGCAGCCAGGCTGCGTGTGAATATCTGGCCCGCGCGGGCTTTACGAATGTGATAAACTTGACCGGCGGAATTATTGGCTGGCGTAGCGCCGGTTTCCCCCTGAATTGAGAGCAGAAAAGAGGTCCAACTATGACAAACAATCCTTGCCGCGATTTTACCGAGTCGCAACCGAACCAGATGATTGAATATACCATTACTGAGCATATTGTATTAGCCGGGCAACCCGAACCGGCCGACTGGACCCCGCTGGTTGCGCGCGGCTTCCGGCGGGTCATCAATATTCGCAGCGACCCGGAGCGCGCGGCGGTGGAAGGCCGCAACGCCACGGCGGCCGGGCTGCACTACGAGCATCTGCCGTTGCCCGCCTATGAACTGGACGCAGAGCATCTGGAGACCTTTCGGGCAACCCTGGACGCCGCGAATGGCGACAAAACCCTTATCCACTGCCGCACCGCCTCCCGCACGGCGCTGCTCTGGATGCTGCACCGGGTCATGCACGCAGGCTGGACGCAGGCGCAGGCCGAGGCGGAACTGCGCGCCGCCGGGTACGACGATGACTCGATGGACACCTTTACCTTCTGCGCCGAAGACTTCTATGAGCGCACCGGTACACTGCCCCAC
>CAKZQX010000967.1 GCA_937141995.1 uncultured Chloroflexaceae bacterium
CATCTTCGGCCTGATCAATGTGATTGTTTTAACCCAACTGGATCTTGCCACGCTCGGCCTGAGCGCGGAGCAGCAGCAGCAGATCGCCGGGCAACTCCAGACGGTTGCGGAACAGCCCTGGTGGTTTTCACTCATCGCGGCCTGGGAGCGAATCTGGGCGCTGGCGTTCCATGTCGGGTTGTCGCTGCTGGTCTTGCAAGTCTTCTGGCGGGAGCAGTGGCGCTGGCTCGGGCTGGCAATTGCGTTGCATGCTGTTGTGAATTTTGTCGGTGCCGGCATCACCCCGCTGTTTGGCCTGAACATCCTCTGGGGCGAAGTTGTGGTGACACTGGCGGGCCTGCTGGGGCTGTGGCTTATCTTTGCACTGCGCCGGGCTGACCCGAATGGGGAACAGAAGAGGGAGGTGCCGACAACCGGCGAGGTTCAGATGTGAGCTAAGGCGGGGCACAGCATTGAGGAGGAACATAGTGCTCATCATTCGGAATACCCGGTCAATGCTGTGCCCCGAACCGTTACGCAAACGTAAGAAAGTCCGGGGGCGCGAATAGCCCCCGTTTGCGTAACGGTTCGGGAGCCTCAGTTTCGCAGAGTTCACGGAGATGCCGCATCCGTGTTGCCGCCTCAAGCAAAAACATTGGTTCCGGTACAGCGCCGATCGCTGCGGTCCAGGTAGGAGCAGTCTGACCGGTTCGTTGGGCGAGTAACTCCAGGAGGGCGGCCGCCGTTCCCAGAAACTGCTGATTATCGCCGGCAGGGCAGGGGATCGTTGCGAGTTGGGGATGTTCCCGCAAAAAATCCTGAACCAGACTGCGCAGATGCAGGCTCTCGCGCCGTAATGCCGCCTCGGTCAATGCCTCAAGCGTCACCATATACACTCTCCCATAAATCTTCAAAGGCGTATTGAGCCTTCAATTCTCGTCCGGGTAGCAGATAGGGTACCACACGCTGCCACACTTCCAAACGATTGCTTCCCGGTGCAAGGTCGGTGAGTAAACGTTCGGCATCGGCTATGTCCACATCATCACGCCACGCACACAGTTTCATTGCCAACAGTTGTTCGGTTGCCGGTTGATATACCTCGATACCCGGTGCTGACAACACAACCGGACCAGTGCTGACCCCTATCAGGTAGCCTTTGGCTGCATCGTTGAGCCAGTCGTCCGTCCAGCCATACTCACGGGCAATGATCTGCGCCCATACACGCACAACCCGCGCGGCTGGAGGTGGCAGGAATAGCGCATCAATATCGCGCGTAGACAACCGCGCATTGTATCCCAGTACCATAGCTGCACCGCCAACGACAATGAGTTGCAAGGTATAGCCATCCGCTACAGCCAATTGTCCCAGGCGTTCAAGTGCGCTGATCATGTCTTGCCGGGTCAATGTCGCCATGATGTTCTCACATGCCTGTACTCACTCTAAGGTACATCATTCCTAGCACGAGACAGTATAACATTGTTTGATCAGATGCGATTGAAGCAGGAAAACGAGCACAGAATGCGCTACCTAAAACGGCCACCATCCTGGTTTGCCCTGTTTGCGTCGTTTGGACCACTTTAGACCTTTACGTGCGTTGGTATTATGCGGATTCAGGTCAAGCGCCTGGGTAAAATCAGCTATTGCTGCAGTATAGTCTCCCTTGAAATGATAGGACCATCCGCGATTATTATAGGTATTGGCATAGTCTGGTTCAAGGTCAAGCGCCTGAGTAAAATCAGCTATCGCTGCGGTATAGTCTCCCT
>CAKZQX010000968.1 GCA_937141995.1 uncultured Chloroflexaceae bacterium
GGCAAGCTATGTCCGGGCCCGGGCGGAATCAACCGGCAAGCTGGCATCCTGTAATGTGGGGTTTGCCGGCCGCCAGGAGAAGCTGGGCCTGCTTATGCTGGGGTTGCTGATCCAGGGGGTGCGTCCGGATCTGGCGCTGCTGCAGTGGGCGGTTATTGCGGTTGGGGTTGTTTCACATATTACTGCGGTTCAGCGGCTGGTGTACACGCGCCGGATGCTGTCAAGTCCGGGCTCGCGGCGGCGGCTGCGCAAGGGGCCAGGGGTCGTTTAGATTTGCCGCTATCGTGCGTATACAGGAAAGAGCATACGGAGGAAACGATGGCACTGACACAAACGGAAGTCGAACATGTGGCGCGTCTCGCGCGCATGCAGCTCTCGGAAGAAGAGCTTGCCCTGATGCGTGCGCAACTATCCGCCATTCTGGATTATATGACGATGTTGCAGGAAGTTGATGTGGCGGAGGTGCCACCAACAGCCCAGGTCACTGGTCTGTCCAGTGTGTTACGGCCTGACGAAGTACAACCTTCTTTGACGAATGAAGAAGTTCTGGCAAATGCGCCCGATAGCGCGCAGGGCATGTTTCGGGTGAAGGCGGTGTTTGAGGAGTAGCCGGCGTTGCAAATCTGTTCCGGGTGAGGTACACGACCAGCGTGACTGCGCTGGTCATTTCCATCTGTAGGTTTCCGGCTTGTTTTTGCAACACTGCGCTTTTGATCGGCGTCATAGGGACAGCGGTTTGGCGTAATCTACGTTGCGGCATCTTATGCAGCTTCACGTTCAATGAAAAGGGGATATGCTCATGCAGAATGGAAATGGCGGCAGTAAATACAACTACAGTGGTCGTAACTACAATGGCGGGGACTATGTCAATATCGCCGGCTTCCGCATCAAGCCACTCTTCTTCTATATTGGTATCGGTGCGATTCTCTTGATTGTTATGGCTTTTCTGATCAATCTGGTGAATACGAGCATCGCAATGCACTTTGGTCTGGTTTCGGGCGCACTGCTCCTGCTGGCTAATCTGCGTGAGTTGCTGGGGTATACCTATGGACAGCATAATAGCACGGCGCTGCTGAACTGTTTGATCGGTGGTGGTCTGGTATGTGCCTGGCTCTCGCAAACGGTGAGTGTGCTCTTCTGGGTGCCGGCGGTTGCGCTGGTGGCGATTGCGTTTCCGCTGGTCCTGGGGCGGACGTCGGTCTATACCACGTATGTTCAGGCGGCGCGTACGGCTGTCAGTGGCGTTCGTCGGGCCGTTGGGCGCTAAGAGCAGCCGGCAGAAAGTAGCAGGCAGCAGGCTGAACGCATTGTGTTGCGTTCAGCCTGCTGCCCTTTTTATAAAATCAGGTTCGTACCAGCTTGCGTATCGGGCAAACCTGCCGTGCTATGGATAAATTCGGTACAGCATGCGCGGGAAGGGAATTGTCTCGCGTATGTGTTGCGTTCCGCTGATCCAGGCGACACAGCGCTCGATGCCCATCCCGAACCCGCTGTGGGGCACACTCCCGTAGCGCCGCAGGTCCAGGTACCACTGGTAATCATCGACGTTCAGTCCATGCGCTTCAATCCGCTGTTGCAGCAGGGTGGCATCATGAATGCGCTCTGAGCCGCCGATGATCTCGCCATAGCCCTCCGGTGCCAGTAGATCGGCGCATAACACCACCTCTGGTCGCTCCGGGTCGGGTTGCATGTAGAAGGCTTTGGCGGCGCTAGGGAATTTTTCAATAAAAACGGGGCGATCAAACTGGCGCGCGATCAAGGTTTCATGTGGCGCGCCGAAGTCATCGCCCCATGCCAGTGGTGTGCAGCCTTCCACCTCCTGGTGATGTTGCGCAATCAGGTCAATAGCTTCGTCGTAGGTGATGCGGGGGAAGGGTGGTTGTACCCGCTCCAGCGCGGTTGTGTCACGTTCTAATGTTGCAAGATCTTGGGCGCGACGTTCCAGAACGCGCTGCACAATGGCGCCGACAAACTGCTCCTGGATTGCCAGGTTATCGGCGTGGTTGGCGAAGGCGACTTCCGGCTCGATCATCCAGAACTCGGTCAGGTGCCGGCGGGTCTTGCTCTTCTCCGCACGGAAGGTCGGCCCGAAGCA
>CAKZQX010000969.1 GCA_937141995.1 uncultured Chloroflexaceae bacterium
CTCCGCCCTTCTGGTATTCGGCGCTATTTTGACATCGCCGCGACGATGGACGATGTGGTGACGCTCGGCATCGGAGAACCGGATTTCGTCACGCCCAAGCACATCATCGAGAAGGGTGTGGAGTCGCTCTACGCGGGTGATACCGGTTATACCAATAACTCCGGCCTGCCCCAACTGCGTGAGGCGATCAGCGCCTATATCGAACGGCTGTACGACCTCTACTACGCGCCGGCAAATCAGGTGCTGGTGACGGTGGGCGTCAGCGAGGCGCTGTGGTTGGCGATGAAAACCATCCTTAATCCCGGTGATGAGGTGCTGGTCGTGGAACCGTGTTTCGTCGCCAACGCTGCCGCCGTCGAGATGGCGGGGGGCGTCCCGGTGATGGTGCCGACCCATGTCGAGAATGAGTTTCAGGTCTATGCGGGGGCCGGGCATGCGTTCTTTAATGACACGCGGGACAGTTATGCCCCAGATGCTGCCGAGGATGCCTGGGAGCGCACTCTGGCCTGGTTCCGTACTCATCTGCCTGCGGCATAGTGTTCAAGATTGACAGAAGTTATGTGGACTGTTCCAGTCCTGGTGTCAGACCCGCAGACTGGTTTCGCCTCCAGCAGGGCGAAAGATCTCGATGCTGCCGCAGGCGAAGCGGGCTGCCATCTCAGTAAACGTCCGGTTTGCATGTCAACCGTTCATATAACAGGAGTTACGCGGTGGATCTTCAAACCGGACGTTTCATCCGATGAACGCCGGATTCGCCTCCGGCAGCGTGGTACGTTCTGTTTCTTTTTTACGAAACATTGGCTCGGAGAGCCAATGTTTCGTAAAAAAGATCTGGTAACGTCCGCCCTGCCGGAGGCGAATCCGGCCGGTTGTCCCGGCAGATGCCTGGTTTGGAACCGACCGCGTAACTCGTGTCATATAGCAGGACTTAGGCAGTTACAAACCCGGAAGGACATGTCGCCTCCAGCAGGTCGGAAGAAACCATCTTTTTTCACAAAAATTTTCACAAAGTGAAAATTTTTGTGAAAAAAGAAAAAAAGTACCATGCTGCCGCAGGCGAATCCGGCCATTATCGGGCTCAAACGTCTGGTTTGAACACGCACCGCGTACGTCCTATCGTATAACAACAATGAACAATGAACAATGATTGATACAACCCGCTTCATCCTGGGAGTGGCAATTAGCACGGGCATTGGCGGACTGGCCTACTGGCGGCAGTCACTGAACGCCGGCGGCTGGCTGGGAGCCATCATTGTCGGCACGTTGACCTTTGGGGCCGGCGGGTGGGTCTGGGGGATGACGCTGTTTGCCTTTTTTATCAGCAGTAGCCTGCTCTCGCACTACCGTGAGGAGGTCAAGGAGCAGCGTGCCGCCGAGAAGTTCTCGAAGGGCGGGCGGCGCGATCTGCGGCAGGCGCTGGCGAATGGCGGCGTGGGCGCACTGCTGGCGCTACTCTACGGCTTACTCGGTGAGCCACTGCTGCTCTTTGCCGCATTTGTCGGGGTGATGGCAACCGTTACGGCGGACACCTGGGCCACGGAGTCGGGCGTGCTGAGTGCTCAACCGCCACGCCTGATTACGACGGGCCGCCGGGTTGCGCCGGGCACATCCGGTGGTATTACGCTGCTGGGAACCGGCGCGGCGGCGGCGGGCGGCGGCTTTATTGGTCTGGCTATCCTCGGATTTATGATCGCCGGACAGGTGCTTTCGGGGCAACCGGTGACAGTCGCCTGGTGGGTGCTCCCGGCGGCGCTGCTGGGTGGGTTGGCCGGGGCGCTGTTTGATAGTCTACTGGGAGCCACGGTGCAGGCCATGTACCGCTATCCGAGCGGGAAGGAAACCGAGCGTCCGGTCGGACGTGACGGCACGCCCAACACCTTTGTGCGCGGATGGCGCTGGCTCGACAATGACCTGGTTAATCTCTTGAGTTCGCTGGTGGGTGGGCTGGTTGCGGCGATTGTGGCCGGTCTGCCGGCTTGAGGCTATCCCGACCCAAACAAGACATACTGCCAGTAGTTCAGACTGGCCTGGAACAGGGTCTGCGGCTCGAAGTCCACGGTAGCGACCGGCGCGCCATGGGCGACCAGTCCATGATCGCGGGCCATCTTCAAATCAAGCAGCAGTTCGCTCGGCGCACTGACAATCAAGATGCTCTCAATGCCCTGTTGCCGGGCTATCTCGGCAATGTTTTGAAAATCCGCTACATTATCTTCCGGCGCTTCTACCGGCAGCAGCGCGTGTTCGGGCAGACCCTGCGCAACCAGATCGGCCTGGACTGCCACCGGGTCGTCGGCCACCAGCAGCAACCGGCCGGCAAGCCGCCGCCGGTACAACTCCTGCGCATGCGCAAGATGGGCGTTTGTGAGGGTGTCGGCGTGACGAGGCGATCGTGCATCCGCCGGACGGATTTCATCGCGCTGGCCTTGCACAACGATCAGGCTCCCCACCAGTACCAGTGCCAGCAGAATCAGCGTGGAGAGAACCGCAATTATTCGCAGGATACGCAGTCCAACTGCTGTGCCGGGCAGGCGCTGCCGCCTGGCAGGTTGTTTCTGCGTTTCATCTGAAGGTTGTTGCTTGTTCACGATAACTCATTCTGTGATAGACGGCGGGTCTGTACATGCATGGAACTGACGGTTCGGTAGAGCGCGCCGGCATCAAACGGCTTGACCAGCACCCGGTCGGCCCCTCGGGTACAGGCATCTTCGGGATCAAGCTGTTCGCCCCAGCCGGTCATTAACAGAGTAGCAACATGGGGATCTTGCCGGCGAATCTGCTCCAACAACTCCCACCCGGACATCCCCGGCATACCCAGATCGGTGCAAACCAGATCGATCTGGTAGGGCTGGAAGATATCCAGTGCCTCGGCCCCGGATGCTACGGCTGTTATCCGGCATCCCCAGCGCTCAAACAGCTTGGTCAGTACGCGCTGTACCATCAGTTCATCTTCGACAATCAGCACCCGCAGTGCGGAGAGATCAATCGACGGGCGTGCCTCTTTCGGCTCGGACTCTGGCATAGTCGCGGTCTGCATCGGCAGCGCGACGGTAAAGGTACTCCCCATACCCGGCGCACTGCGCACCGTGATACTGCCGTGATGGCGCTGGATAATGCCGTGGGCCACGGCCAACCCCATCCCGGTGCCTCGCGCACCTTTGGTCGTAAAGAAGGGATCGAAGATGCGTTTCTGAATATTCGCCGGCATCCCGATGCCGGTATCACGTACCTCGATCACAACCATAGGTGACGTCACTTGCTCTCCTGCCGGATCGCTGCCGGAATATGAACACCCCTTTTGCGCGAATGTCCTGATATGCAGTTCGCCCCCATGCGGCATCGCATCAAGTGCATTAAGGATCAGGTTGGTCACCAGTTCCCGCAAAACGGGTGCATCGCCAATAACGGGAGACTGCGCGGACAGTTCACAGAAAACTTCAACCGAAATACCACAATTTTGCGCGGCATCACGCCAGCGGGGGCGTGTCATTGCCAGACTCTCTTCAATAACATTGTTGATATCGACAATGTCATCGGGCGAGGAGTGATGGGTCTGGGCAAAATCCTGTAAACGGCGGACAATTGCCGCGCCGTCGAGGGCGGCACGCTCAATGATCCGCAGCCCCTCGCGGGTTGTCGCGTCCATCGGTTCAAGCAGCAGTAACTGCGCGTGACCAAGGATTCCGGCCAGCAGGTTGTTAAAATCATGTGCGACACCGCCGGCAAGTTCACCCAGCGCGCGCAGGTGTTCACTGCGCAGCAACTCCTCCTGCGTGCGCTCGAGTTCATCGTAGCGTGCAATATTCTCCAGGACAACCGCAATCTGCCCGGCCAGCGACTCCAACAGATAGACATCATCCTGACTGAACTGGCCCACACTATCGCTGTGGATATCAATGACGCCCAGCACCCGACCCGCGCCCTTAATCGGCACAACCAGTTCGGCCCGGCTTGTCTCCAGCAGTGGAAGTGCCACATAGTCCGGTTCGCGTGCGAGATCATTAACCAGTACCGCCGTGCCTACCTTCATGGCTTGCGCCAGTCCTGCGTCACCGGCCATACAGCCGGCATCCGGTAGATCTGCGACCGCGTTAACCTGCCCGGCGACAGCTTTAATTACCAGCGCGCCATCTTCAACCAGGGCCACGTTGGCCTGGTAGTAGCCGAAGGTTGTATGCAGCAGGCGTGTCAGTTCGTCCAGTAATGGTTCAACCGCGTGCATCGCGCTCAGGCGAATGCTAAGGCGGTGCAGCGCCTGGAGTTGTTTCGTGCGGGCCTGGGCTTGCTGATAGAGTTGTGCATTATGAATTGCCACGGCCACATGATCGGCAAATGTTTCGGCAACCTGCCGGTCATTCTCGCCAAATGCATTGGGCTGCCACTGATCAATCGATAGCATGCCAATGAACTGTTTGTTCGCCCATAGCGGCACCCCGATCCAGGCACGAATAATCTGACTGTCGGGAACATCCTGCCAGCGCGGATCTTGCTGCACATCGGATATAACCACGGCCCGGCGTTGTCCGGTCCTCCGCCAGTTGAGCGAACCGGGCCCAACATACAGAATGAGGTTGCGTATATCCGACTGATGGCCGCGACCGGCAACCAGTTTAACATAATCGTCATCGCGGCTCAACCAGATGGCGGCCGAGTCATAGGCCACAAAGCGCACAAGTTGTTCCAGCACAAAGTTGAGGAGCACTTCCTGGCTAATCATCGCGTTGCAGGCGGCGGCAAGTTGTCCCAGCGACTCACTCAAGTTGCGACTGCGCTGCTCCTGCTGTGTCAATTCAGCCTGTGCGATAGCAATCGCAAGCTGATCTCCCACGGTCTGCACCAGATCGATTTCTTCATCGCGCCAGCGGTGGGTACGCTCCCAGGCAAATATCCGTAACTGGGCCACCACGCGTCCGCCATAGAAAATTGGGGCAGTAATCCACGCTCCCGCAGCGGTCAGGTTGCAGGCAACGGTAGATCGATCCGCCGTTGCCTGCCAGGATTGATCCGGCAATTCCGAAGCCGTTGCTGCTGCCGACTGGTGCCACTCATTCGTCAGGCGAAACTCGCTGGTGTGGCCGGTAGTTACCAGGCGGTACAATGCAGAATCGGTTCCATGCAGGTTAGCGGTTAGACCTCTGAGTGCCAGGTCGATCACCGCATCAGTGTTACCCATATCGCGCACGGCATGGTTAATCCGGTTCAGTAACCGCTCCCGGTCCGCCGCTCGCCGTAGTTTTGTGGCAGTCTCGGCATTGTCGAGAGCAATCGCCGCATAGCTGGCAAACACCTCCATTGTCTGCACGATGGTCTCGCTGAAGAGCGTATACGAATCATACTGCGACAGGTTGAGTACACCGAGGATCCGGTTGCGTACCTGAAGCGGTAAGGCGAGGATATTCGATATCGGCGCGGAAGGCCAGGGGCGGTAGCGTGGATCGGCAGCAGGATTACGCAGATGGAGGGGTTGACCGGTTTGCGCGACCCACCCGGCCAATCCTTCACCAACCCGCAGCGCTACATCCCGGTAGATGCTACGGGAGGTGCCAATCGCCGCACTCACTGTTAGCCATTCTCTCGCTTCATCCAACAGCATCACGGTGACAGACTCGGCTTCGCTTAAGTCGTACGCCGCATGCACGATACGCTGTAATACTTCGTCCAGGTCTAAGGATGAACAGACCAGGCGACTCAGTTCAAGGACCGCCGCCATTGGATCACGTTGCACTGGTATGGTGTTCGTCATAGTTGGTATCCTGTATTGCGGCAGACATTACCCTCCTTCGTTGACCATTATACGAAGTCCGCCCGGATAGTGCAATGGTTTCATCGAGAGCAAGAGTGTGGTGCTCTTGTCAATTACGTGATAGAGAAGTATTAGTGTATATATTCCACCTTGCCACCGTAGGCGAAGACGGTGTGCCGATCTGTCATCAAGCTGGAACAGACCATAGCGCGTCAGGCATGCGTTGTTCGAGGTTGCTTTATCCAGACATCCGTTTGACATATGTTTGGCAGAAGCGTACATTTATATCATCATTAATGACACGAGTTACGCGGTCACTGACCCGGCGCAGAGTCTCGCCTCCAACAGGGCGGAAGATTCCATGCTTATTCATAACCATGCTGCCGCAGGCGAATCGGGCTTCCATCGGGTGAAACGTCTGGTTTGCATATCAACCGCGCAACTTCTGTTCATGAAAGAGGCCGACAATGGAGACGGCACAGCTACAACTCGAAGATCGGAACTTCTGTCGTGTCTGCAAAGCGCTCAGCAATCCTGTACGCCTGCAGATTCTGCGCTATGTCCTGGCACATCCCGGCTGTATCGGCAACCAGATTCTCCTGCATCTGCCGGAAGATGCGCCCCATGCCCAATCGACGCTCTCGCAGCATCTGCGGGTGTTGCGTACCGCCGGCCTGTTAGAAGCGGAGGAAGATGGTCCGGCGGTTTGCTATTTTGTTAATCAGGACTGCCTGGTCTGGTTGTGCCACGAAATTACTGACTTGCAGCAGGTACCCATTTCATCCGCCAGGTAGAGTTACCGCTGTGAATGGCACCGGTTTCGGGCAGGAATCGGCTATAATGGAAACGACCATAGCGTAAGTATTGCAAGGTGGAGGAGCGCCCATGCGACTCTCTGAAGACAAAGTGCGCCGCATTGCCGAGCGGCTTCAGGATGAACTGGCGCAGCGCGGATTGGTCGCGTACAAGGAGCGTCCCGGTGCCCGACGGGGCGAGGGGCGGGCCGAGCGCGTTAAACGGATCTATGAGTTTATTATCGCTGATCTGCGCCAGGAAGATGAGCTTGACGCCGAGGTTGAACAGATCCTGGATACCTATAGTCGTGGGCTGAAAGGGACGGAGCGCGATATTCTCTTTCGGAAGCACAAAGAGGAACTGGCCCGCAAGCGCGGGTATGTGCTGTGATACGGCGCAACTCGCATCAAACAGGGGCGACGCAGGGTATGCGTCGCCCCTGGCGTTTGGCGTGCGGCAGCTATGCGTGTGCCGCACGCATAAGGGTTACTCTGGCGGGGTAACGGTGAAATAGCCGATGGCGATATTCTCGCTACTCAACCCCTGCCCGGTCAGTGCCCATACCCCCGGCGGGTCGCCCTCATTGGTAAACACGTTGATGGGTGTTTCACCAAACAGGGCCACTTCGCCATTCGCATTCGCAACGCCCAACTCCGGCGCTTCCTGCACGGCCTGATCGGGGAAGGTCAACCAGACGCTGACTTCTTCGCCCGGCTCAAACCCAAAGAGCGTAACGGCAAAGGTAGTGCCCGCCGCACCCTGTGGTGGTTCCACAATTGCGTTGATATTGTCCGGACGAATCAGATTAACCGGGGCCGGGCGCTCGGTCAACTCGTAGCGCCAGGTGTAATAGTGTTGCCCGATATTGCCCAGTTCCACCTGCCACTGCGGGGCGTTGTTCGGGTTGTACGTGAGGATGCGGCGCTCGAAGACCTGAACCAGCAGATACTGCTCGATCCCGTTGACCAGCGTTTTGACCCAGTAGGGCTCGCTGGCGGGGTGCCCCATCACGTAGAGCCAGTCCATCAAGAGATCCTGGCGTTCCTCGCCGTTGATCTGCACGGTCCCCACTTGCTGCAGGAAATCCCAGAAAACCTCCGGGATGTTATGGCTCAACACACCATCATAGTAGACCAGGCGCGTACCCGGGTAGGCCGCCGCCAGTTCCGGCACGCGCTCTACTTCGCCGGTAGAGGTCACCGCCTCGGCCACCAGGTCGCCAAACCGGGGGGGGGCCGCGCTATCCGCCGCGATCGGGCCGATCGGGTCGGACAGGATCGGCTGGAGGCGACTGTCAAGCAGCACGGTCGTTACGCCAAAGAAGTCGGCATAAGTTGGCGCTTCC
>CAKZQX010000970.1 GCA_937141995.1 uncultured Chloroflexaceae bacterium
TTGCCCAAAAAAGTTGCACGTCGTGCAACTTTTTTGGGCAAAAGCTAAAGAAGTATCATGCTGCCACAGGCGAATCGGGCCGGCATCGGGTGAAACGCCCGGTTTGCCTGCCCACCGCGTAACACCTGTGACTGACACGAGTTACGCGGTTGCTCACCCAAAAGGAAATTTCGCCTCCGGCAGGACGGAACCGACCTTTCTTTTCCCCGAACATGTGGCTCCTTGAGCCACATGTTCGGGGAAAAGAAAAAAGAAGTACCATGCTGCCGCAGGCGAATCTGACTTCCATCTTGCCAAACGTGCAGTTTGAAGGCCCACCGCGTAACTCGTGTGACTGAGAGCTTCTTGCAGTTCCGTCACCCGCCGGCCTGGCCGGACATTTTCGCGCGTTAGTTCGGTTATCTGTCGGCTGACGTCGTGGGTCTCGTGCTTCCGGGAATCGCGGGGATGTGGCGATACGGTCATGAGCAACTTCTTTCGCTGTGGTGCGGTTTCTCAAGCCAGTCCCACCATTGTGGGATATGTGCTGGTTGTCGCCGGTACAGTTTCTATGATAAGAGAAGTTAGCTGGTGTGACATGACAGGTTTCGGAGAGGTTGCGGTAATAAAGTGTAGAGGCGGCGCATTTTGCGAGGGAACGCGGCTTTTGGTATACTGCCTTTCTGGGAGGGAAATGGTCTGCATTGCCCTCCCCTTATCGTAGGATAGGAGCGGCATGCAAGATCAGAATCTCATCCGAAACTTTTCGATTATTGCGCATATTGATCATGGCAAAACGACGCTGTCGGATCGACTGCTGGAGTTGACCGATACTATCAGCGCGCGCGAACGTCGTGAGCAACTGCTTGATGCGATGGACCTTGAACGAGAAAAAGGTATTACCATCAAGGCCAAGGCTGTGCGTATGAAATATATCGCCCAGGATGGGCAGACCTATACCTTCAACCTGATCGACTGTCCGGGGCATGTTGATTTCACCTATGAAGTCAGCCGGGCGCTGGCCGCCTGCGAGGGAGCGCTGCTGGTTGTCGACGCGGCTCAGGGAATTGAGGCGCAAACCCTGGCAAATGTCTACCTGGCACTGGAGCATGATCTGACGATCATTCCGGTGATCAACAAAATTGATCTGCCGGGAGCCTATCCCGATATGGTGGCCCAGGATATTGAGGATGTGCTGGGATTGCCCAAAGAGGATGTGATCAAAGCCTCGGCCAAGGAGGGTGTGGGGGTACCGGAGATCCTGGAGGCGATTGTTCAGCGCATGCCGCCGCCGCATGGTCAGCGTAATCAACCCGCCCGCGCGCTGATCTTCGATTCGCACTATGATCCCTACAAGGGCGTGATTGCCTATGTGCGGGTGTTCGATGGTGTGTTTGATGCGGATTCACGGGTGCAGTTCCTGGGTACCGGGATCCAGGCCGATATTCTGGAGTTGGGGGCATTTCGTCCCGCTATGACGCCGCTGGACGAACTGGCCGCCGGGAATGTCGGCTATCTCGCTACGGGCCTCAAGTCGGTGGACGATTGTCAGGTGGGGGATACCGTCACGCTGGCAAATAATCCGGCCAGCGCGCCGCTGCCGGGATATCGCCCCGCCAAGCCGATGGTATTTGCCGGGCTCTACCCGGTGGATAGCGATGCCTACACCGAGTTGCGCGAGGCGCTGGAGCGGCTCAAACTTAACGACGCTGCGCTTTCGTTCCAGCCGGAGAGCAGCACGGCGCTGGGGTTTGGCTTTCGCTGTGGGTTTCTCGGTCTGCTGCATATGGAGATCGTCCGCGAGCGGCTGGAGCGTGAGTATAACCTGGATCTGCTGATTACTGCGCCGAGTGTGGAGTACCAGGTGCTGCGTACCGATGGCGAGATTATCACGATTGATAATCCCTCTGATATGCCGGAGGTTAGCCATATCGCCAGTATCGAGGAGCCGCTGGTGCAAATTACGATCTTCGCGCCGGCACGCTACATCGGCACGATTATGGATCTGGTTACCGGCAAACGTGGCATCTTTGACACCATGGATTATCTCGACCCGCAGCGTGTCATGCTCAAGTATAAAATGCCGCTGGCCGAGATTGTGGTGGATTTTTATGATCAGCTCAAGAGCCGTACCCAGGGGTATGCCTCGCTTGACTATGCCATGGCCGGCTACCAGGAGGCCGATCTGGTGAAACTCGATGTGCTGGTCAACGGCCAGCCGGTCGATGCGCTCTCGCTGATTGTGCATCGTGATTTTGCCTATCACCATGGCCGCGAACTGGTTGAGCGGCTGCGCAAGCTGATTCCGCGCCAGATGTTTGAGGTGCCGATCCAGGCGGCTATTGGTGGGCGCATTATTGCCCGCGAGACGGTCCGGGCGATGCGCAAGGATGTGTTGAGTAAATGTTACGGCGGCGATGTCTCGCGCAAGCGCAAGCTCCTGGATAAGCAGCGCGAAGGTAAGCGGCGCATGAAGATGGTCGGTAGCGTTGAGATTCCTCAGGAAGCATTTATGGCAATCCTGTCCCTGGGTGAAAGTGAGTAGTTGTACAGCAGGCCTCCTGGCCTGGCGGCGGCCGGTGGTTGGTCGCCGTCGGGTCAGGAGCGTGGTTTCAATCCATCACATCTGATAGTCGTGTTCGATCCCGCTGACATTCCTCTTCTTTTTGTGCTTTATTCTTTTGTTTTCTGTTCTCTATACCTGATGTTTCTGTTTTTCGCGTTGAAATAGCATGGTACAAACATGAGCGAACATAAACCGCTGGATCTACCACCTGAACTGCAAGCCCGTCTCGACGCGGCGGGTGTCACCGACGAGGCCGGCCTGATGGCGGCGCTCCAGGCCGACCCGCAGTTGCGCACCGATTTTCAGACATTTGTTGCCGCGCATCAGGAAGAGATCTTCCAGGCCGTCTGGCATGAGTTTGTCATGGTCAACAATCTGGAGGAGTTACAAATCCTGGCGCAGCAGTCGCCCTTTGTGCTGGAAGCGGAGTTTCTAACCACCGTTGAGCAGGAGATTGAACGGGCCGAAGAGTCCGGCCGGCCGGTCCTGGCCGATGGTCTACGCCAGCGCCTGGCCGCGCTGCGCGAACTGCGGGGGAAGGTAGCAACCGAGTTGCCCCCGCTGGTTCAGGCGTTGATGGACTTTATCCAGGCTCCCAGCGAAACGGCCGCCCGCAGTATCTTTGCGGACCAGCGCGATCTGCTCCTGCCCGCTGAGGCCCAGCGTACCCTGGATGCGCAGTTTCGCAGCGAAGATCCGGATGTGCAACAGGTAATTAGCAACCGGAGCCGCCTGTTGCAGGAACTGCGCGCCGCTGAACAGCCACCCGCGATTGAACCGGCATCCGCCGTCGCTGACACTGAACAGCGGCGGGCAGCGTTACGCGCAGCCCTGGCCGCAGCGGAGGCCGACCTGCAACGCGACCTATCCGACGCGCCGCTGGACTACGCGATAGCTCAGAATAATCGGGCCGCCGCGCTCTACCGCCTGGCCGCGCTTCCCGACGAAGATCGGTATGCGCGGCTGCGGGAAGCGCTTGCCGCCGCGCGCGAGGCATTTGCGCACTTTGGACAACTGCAGCACGAGGAATATCGCAACAAGAGTCAGGATCTGCTGCTGCATATTCGTGGGGCTGCTGGCGAGGACTTCGATACCATCTGGGCCGAACTTGGCGCGGAGCCCTGTCCGAGCTGGCTGCGGGAGGGGCAGATGCCTGAGGGGGAGTTTGATGCCCGCCTAGCGAATCTGCTGGTGGCCTTCCTCAACACGCACGAACTGCCGCAGATGCGGCAGTTGCTCGAAGCCTATCCCGCGTTACTGACGGACGCGGTTGATCCGGTCTTTGCGGTGCTTATGCAGCAGTATGCCGATGACGTGGCGGCGGTCAAAACGCTGCGGGACCGCCAGACGCTGTTGCAGACCTGCCGCGAGCAGGGGATGGAGCCGGTCTTCGCGTCGCTGGCCCAGGTCAGCGGGAGTCTGGCGCAGGTGCAGCGCTTTGAGCAGGCGTTGAACAGCTTTATCGACCAGCGCAATGCTGCTGCCGGCAACCCGACCGATATCACCGGCTGGCAGCAGGCCACGGCCGCGGGTGAGGCACTGCTGCAACCGCCGTTCAGCGAGACGCCGGAACTGGATCTACCGGCGCTCCAGGCTGAGATCGCCCGTACCTACAACGAATTGGGCAATGCGCTGGATGGAGTGCAGAACCACCGCGCAGCGCTGACCGCTTATGAGCGGGCAATTGCACTCCAACCTGATTTCGCCATGTGGCACCGCAACCGTGCCGGTATGCTGATCGAACTACGCCAACTGGATGCGGCTGCGGAGGCGATTGCGCAGGCGCGCGTGCTGGAGCCGAATGTGTCGCGTTTAGGAGAGTTGGAAACCGAGTTAGCCCGCGCACGCGAAAGATAACCGCAACGGCGACCTGAAGGGGGATCTATGAGCGAGCAAACCGAGGAACTCATCGGACAAACCATTGATGAGTTGCCCTGGCCGGATGATATTCCGATGCCGCCGACCGATCCGCCGTATGATGATGGAGAACCTATGGGATCGCCCTGGCATGATGGGAATGCCACGCTGCTGCTCTCCAGCTATGTGGCGCATCGGGGTGAGTCGCCTGCTTCAGATGAAGAGGAGTAGTTGCCAGGCTATGAGTTGCAAGACGGTCACGCTTATCGGGCTTGGTCCCGGTGATCCCGCGTTACTCACCCGCGCCGCCGCGGATTTGCTGGAGCATGCCCCGGTTATTTTTACATCGGCACCGGACCACCCGGCGCTGGCGCATCTGCCTGCGTCCCGGCTGCATGCTGTTCCCGCGCTTTCCCGGGCAGCAGTGGCCGAGCAGTTAGCGACAAATGGTGCGGTCGTCTGTGCGTTGCCCGGCCATCCGCATGATCAGGCGCTGGTTGATGAACTGCGGCAGGCGGATGCCATGCATGACTGGGAAGTACGGATCATTCCGGGTGTGAGCCTGGTTGATGCCTGCTGCGTGGCGCTGGCAATCGGCGGGTGCAGTTCCGGTCTGCAGATCGTGCAGGCGGCGACGCTGGCCCGTCCGGTCACGCTTGTCGAAGATGCAGCCTCCCCGGCCTGGTGTGAGATGCAGCAAATTGGAACCTATGCGCCACCCCGGATGCCCTACCCGCTCATGCCAACCCGCCCGGCGCTGGTGATGCTGAGTGGCGAATCGCACTTGCCCATGACGCTGCTCCAGCGTTATCCGGCCACTCACGCGGTGCAACTGCTGTGGCTTGACCGGCAGGGGCAACCGGAGCGTGTGTGGAGCGGCACCCTGGCCGATCTGCAGGCGGAGCATGCGATGGATGCCGCAACTGCGCTTTACCTGCCGCCGCTGCCTATTTCCATTGACCGGCGTGGCCTTGATGGATTATCCTGGGTGGTTGCGCGCCTGCTCGGTCCCGATGGGTGCCCCTGGGACCGCAGGCAGACGCACCAGTC
>CAKZQX010000971.1 GCA_937141995.1 uncultured Chloroflexaceae bacterium
CCCCGCCGCAGCCGATACCGCCGCAGACACCACCGCCGCAAGCGCCGCGTATCAGTCCGGATGACTTCCGCCAGCGGGCCCAGGCAATCGAAGCCGAGGTCGGCCAGGTTATTGTTGGGCAGCGTGAACTTATTCGCCAGTCGGTGGTGACGCTGCTGGCCGGCGGCAATGCGCTGCTGGAAGGCGTGCCGGGTCTCGCCAAGACCACGCTGGTGCGTACCCTGTCCGATGTCATTGATTGTAGTTTTAGCCGCATTCAGTTCACACCGGACCTGATGCCCGCCGATATTGTCGGGACTACCCTGATTAGCGAAGATGAGCATGGTCGCAAGGTCTTCCGTTTCGAGCCGGGACCGATCTTTGCCAACCTGGTGCTGGCCGACGAGATCAACCGCGCCACGCCCAAAACCCAGAGCGCGTTGCTGGAAGCAATGCAAGAGCATACCGTCACGGTTGCCAAGACGATCCATCAACTACAGATGCCCTTCTTTGTGCTGGCAACGCAGAACCCGCTCGAGATGGAGGGAACCTACCCACTGCCGGAAGCCCAGTTGGACCGCTTCTTCTTCAAGGTACATGTGGAGTTCCCCTCGGCTACCGAACTGGTTGAGATTGCCAACCGCACCACCGGCGCACGCAAGCCGCAGACGCGCAAGGTTGCCAGTGGTGAGATGATCAACGAAATGCAGGCGCTGGCCCGTACCGTGCCCATTGCCAGTCATGTGCTGGCCTATGCCGCGCGTCTGATCACGGCGACCCACCCGGAGAGCAAAGAATCGCCCGCCATTACCAAACAGTATGTGCGCTACGGCGCATCGCCGCGTGGCATGCAGTCGCTGATCCTGGCAGCCAAGATCATGGCGTTGCTCGATGGGCGGTTCAACGTCGCCTTTGCCGATCTCAAAATGGTGGCGCTCCCGGCCCTGCGGCATCGCTGTGTGCTCAACTTTGAAGCCCAGGCCGAAGGTGTGAATCCGGACGAGGTGGTCAAGGGCATCGTTGAGGCGGTAAAAGCCGAATAACGCATATGGATCCACTGTTTGACTCGGCATTTTTACGCAAACTGGATCGGCTGACCCTGCTGACGCGGCGGGCCATGGCCGGTGAGATGCAGGGCGAGCGGCGCAGTCCCCGTCGGGGCTCCTCGGTGGAGTTTGCCGACTTTCGGCCCTACACCGTGGGCGACGATATCCGCCAGATCGACTGGAATCTCTATGCCCGCATGGAGCGCTTCTTCCTCAAGCTTTTTGTGGCCGAGGAGGAGTTGACCATTCATCTGTTGCTGGACAACAGTGCCTCGATGGATTGGGGCGAGCCCAACAAGTTTGACTATGCCCGCCGTCTAGCGGGTGCGTTTGGCTATATCTCGCTCAGCAGCCTGGATCGCGCCACCGTGGCTGCCTTTAGTAGCGGCAGCGCGCAGCAACTACCTGGCGCGCGTGGGAAACGCGGCGCAATCCCGCTCTTTGCCTTTTTGCAGAAACTTACACCCGGCGGTGCGGGCAACCTGGCGGCGACCTGTCATCGCTATATCCAGACGGCCCGCAATACCGGGCCGTTGATCCTCTGTTCTGACCTGCTCGATCCCAACTGGGAAAATGCGCTACGGACACTCGCATCCCGTCCGTTTGAGATTACCTTGCTGCACATCCTCGCTCCGCAGGAGATCGATCCGCAACTGGATGGCGACTTCCGCCTGGTTGATAGCGAGAGCGGCACACCGGTCGAAATTACCGCCGACCTGGATATGCTGCGGCGCTATCGCCAGAACTTTGATGCCTGGCGGGGCGAGGTTGAGAGCTTCTGCAACGGGCGGAGTATCAACTATCTCTTTGTCGATACCTCAATCCCGGTGGAGGATTTTGTGCTGGCGCAGATGCGGAAGCGGGGTGTGTTGCGGTGATCCTGACCGTCCAGTTGATCAAACCCGCCAAAGATACAGTTATCACATACCAGGGGACACTGCTGCAACGCGATGCTACGCATATTCTGCTGCATGCGTGCTGGGAGCGTTCCCTGGTCGATCTGGGGTGTGTCACCTTCGCGCCCGGCGATCAGCTCTACGAGCACTTCTACAGCGACCGCTGGTACAATGTCTACGAGTTGCGCACCAGCGAGAACCGACTCAAGGGCTGGTACTGCAATATCACCCGTCCGGCTGTTTTTCACGCTGACACGATTGAGTCGGAAGATCTGGAACTGGATCTGTTTGTGTCACCCGACCGCCGCACCATCCGGGTACTTGACGAAGAGGAGTACGCGGCACGCGGACTTGAAGCAACCGATCCCGCTGCGCACCAGGCCGTGATGCAGGCGCTGGCCGAGCTACGCGCGCTGGCTCAGCAGGGCGCGGGGCCGTTTGCGCCAGGATTGTTACGGTAGGAACGTGCTTCTGCATGTCCGCAACCCGGCTCCACCGCCGACATGCCAGTGTGAGCCGGTGACCGTGCCTGCACCTGAACGAACCATTTGTCTGGGGGAGAGATGTATGAGTGTAGATACAGAACTTACAACCGAGACGATTACCTATCCGGAAAGTGATGGTCAGCCCATGGCAGAAAACACTCGGCAATTCCGCTGGATCGTCACAATCCAGGGTGGGTTGGATGCGCTTTTCCAGGATGCCCCCGATGTTTTTGTGGCCGGCGACCTCTTCTGGTATCCGGTGGAAGGGCAGTCGGCGATCTGCCAGGCTCCTGATACCATGGTCGTTTTTGGAAGACCGAAAGGTGATCGACGTTCCTACCAGCAGTGGCAAGAAAACAATATTGCGCCGCAGGTGGTATTCGAGATACTCTCACCAGCAAATACACTTTCGGATATGATTAAGAAACTGCGCTTCTATGAACGCTATGGCGTTGAAGAATACTACATCTATGATCCTGATCGAAATGACCTGAGCGGCTGGCTGCGTGCCGGTGCTGAATTACAAGAAATTCCGGCCATGCCGGAATGGGTCAGTCCCCGCCTGGGCGTGCGCTTTGCGTTTGAAGCGGGCGAACTGCGGCTCTATTATCCCGACGGACGGCGCTTCGCCACCTATCTTGAACTGGAACAGCAGCGCAAACAGGCAGAGCAGGCCGCCGAGCAAGAACGTCAGCATGCGCAGCAAGAACGTCAGCGCGCTGAGCAGGAACACCAGCGCGCCGAACGCCTGGCTGCCCGCCTGCGTGCCCTGGGCATTGACCCTGATGCAACAGATCAGTAACAAAACTGTAACGGGAGTTATGCGGTGGGTATTTGGACCACGAACAGCCCGAAATGAGTGAAAAACGCGAAAGTGTCAGTGCTGATCTGTATCATATGACACCGCGTTTAGCAGTGAATATTACCGCCGGTAGGGTGGAACAAAACAAGCTTCTTCACAAACATTTGCTCTGCAAGCAAATGTTTGTGAAGAAGCAAAAAATAAGTACCATGCTGCCGCAGGCGAAATTGGCTTTCATCTGATGAAGCGTCCGGTTTGCATATCAACCGCGTAAGTCGTATTCATAAAAGGTAACGCTTATGTCCCTGCTTGCTCCCCTCGCCCTGATCGGCGCGGCCATCATCGGGCCGATTATCGTGGCGATGTATCTACTAAAACTGCGCCGCGAGGAGCAGACCGTCTCCTCGACCTTCCTATGGCAGCGGATGGTACGCGATATCGAGGCCAACGCGCCCTGGCAGAAGCTGCGCTACAACCTGCTGCTGCTCTTGCAACTGCTGCTGCTCTTGCTGCTGGTGCTGGCGCTGGCGCGGCCCTTCTTCCTGACCGAAGGCATCGCGGGGCGCAATCTGATCCTGATTATTGACCGCTCGGCCAGCATGGGCGCGGTTGATGTTGCGCCGACCCGCCTGGAAGCCGCCAAAGACGAGGCGATCCGACTGGTCGATCAACTGCCCGACGGTGGCCGCGCCACGGTTATTGCTGCCGGGGGGCAGATGGAAGTCCCCGCCGCTGCTACCACCGACCACCGCGAGTTGCGCAACGCGATCAACGGCATCACGCTGCAAAACAGCGGCGACAGCGATCTGGCGCAGGCGCTGACGCTGGCGGGGGCACTGGCTGCTCGTGAGGAGCAGAGCGAGGTTGCCATTATCTCCGACGGCAATGTCACCATTCCGGAGGATCTGACGGTGCCCGCGCGCGTGAGCCTCTTTCCGATCGGGCGTAGCGGTGATAATGTGGCTGTCAGTGCGCTGGCGTTGCAACCCGGTACCGCCGGGCAGACGCTCTTTGCGCAGGCGACCAACTATGGCGACGCGATTGTCACCCGGCGCATGGATATCTACCTCGACGGCGCGCTCTTTAATGCCTACAACCTCACTATCGATCCCGGGCGCGAGCAGAGCATCGTCGCCGATATTCCCGCCCAGGTCGAGGTGGCCGAAGCCCGGTTGAGTGATGTGGACACGCTGCCGACCGACGATCAGGCGTGGGCTGTCAGTACGCTGGGTGATCAGACCAATGTGCGCATTATCGGGCCCGGCAATCGCTTCCTGGAGACAGGGTTGGCTCTGCTGCCCGGCGTTCAGTCCACGCTGGTGCCTACCAGCACAACCAGCTTTACGCAAACCGCCGCCCAGGTACCGTTAACCATTCTCGATGGTGTGGTGCCGGCAGAATTGCCCCCCGGCAATCTGCTGTTTATCGCGCCGCCGACCAGTACCGATTACTTCTCGGTGACAGGGGAGTTGGAGTTCCCCGCCGTGCGGCCTATTTCCGGTGATGAGCCGCTACTGCGCAACGTCAGCCTGAGCGAGGTGAGTGTGCTCAAGGCAGCGCGCATCAATCCGGGCAACTGGGCGCGCGTGGTGGTGGATAGCGACGGCGCACCGCTGCTGGTGGCCGGTGAGCGCGACGGCCGGCGCATTGTAGTGCTGGCCTTTGATCTGCACCTCTCCGACCTGCCGCTGCAGGTGGCCTTCCCGTTGCTGCTCTCCAATATTGTGAGCTATCTCTCCCCTGGTAGCGGTGCGGAGGCGGCCCAACTTACGCCCGGTCAACCGCTGGCGCTCCAGGTGGACCCGGCGATCACCGAGGTGCGCCTGACCCGTCCGGACGGTACGCAGATCAGTTCAACCCGTAGTGACCAGATCACCATCCAGAATGGGCAGGCGGTCTATGCCGACACTGATGCGCTCGGCGTCTACATGGTTGAGGAGTTCAAAGATGGCGAACTGCATGCGCGCCATCTCTACGCCGTCAACCTGTTTGCCGCCAATGAGTCCCGGGTTGAGCCGGAAGAAGAGCTTGCCATCACCCAGACCAGTGGCCTGCAGTCGGCCGCAACCGATGAGCGCGTGGGCCGCCAGGAGTTCTGGCGCTGGCCCGCAGCCCTGGCGCTGATTGTGCTGATCATCGAGTGGCTGGTCTACCAGCGCAACGGCATTGCCTACCTGCGTGACCGCCGGCGCAACCGGGGCCAGCGCCGCAGCCCGCTGGGAACGCGCTAAACTGTACAGCGGCGG
>CAKZQX010000972.1 GCA_937141995.1 uncultured Chloroflexaceae bacterium
CATGGACGATCCGCGCACGGTGAAGCTCTACCCGGGCGATCTGGAGTCCGGCACCCCGGTGACAATCCTGCTTGAACTGCTGGTTCCTGCCACGCCACCGCTCCACCCGGCGATCAGTCCGGTGGACGATGGTACGGCGCGCCGGATGCGTCTGGCCCGGCTGATCCTGAATAGCCCTGATCTGCCTACGACAACCCACGATCTGGTTGCAACCTATACCCGAACGCCCGCGGCCTCACCCGCCACCGTGCTGGAGGCTGTCGCCTATGCTCACGCTGCCCGACTACAACGGCAGGGGTTGGAAGCCGCAGCCAGGGGCGACCGGTCTGCGGCGGCTACACGGTTACGCGCCGCCGCAGACCGCCTGACGGATCTTGGCGAGAATGATCTGGCGGCCGCCGCGCTACATGAGGCGTTATCGCTGGAGCAGACCGGCCAGACTAGCGGCGTTGGCGCGAAAGAGCTGACCTACGCCACCCGGCGGCTGCGGAGTGAGGAGGCATGAGATAGGTTACAGGTTACAGGGGAAATCCTTAAGCACCTGGTAGGGACGCGCTTCTGCGCGTCCGCAGCTTCCCCGGATGCAGAAAATGTCTCCTGAACCGGCACGGTGGTCTGCTCTATCCTCTATCCTCTATCCTCTATCCTCTATCCCCTGTCCCCTGTCCGCTGTTCCCTGTTGCCGGCAATAGGCTGCCAGGGCTTTGCGCTGGCTACTCCATTTCAGTTCCGGCACTTCTTCCAGAGGAACGACGCGTGCTGCACTCACTTCAGTCGCATCCCCGCCCAGAGTACCGCTCACGGCCCGCGCTGCGAAGCAGAAGACGATGTAAAACATGCGTGGATCGCCATACCCGGGACTATGCTCATACTCCAGAAAGCGCAGATCGGTTACATCCAGGCCGGTCTCTTCCTGAACTTCGCGGATGGCCGTATCCGCCGGATCTTCGCCAAACTCGGCATGACCGATGGGCAGATGCCAGATCCCACGATCCGGTGGAATATTGCGCTTCAAGAGGACAATTCCGCCCTGATACTCCACCACCACGGTTGCGGCGATGTTGGGGTTCGGGTAGAACACCCAGCCACAGCTCGGGCAGCCGAGCCGTTCCTGCCCGTGCCGTGGCATACGTTCCAGCGGTGTGCCGTCAAGCGGGCAGAAGCGGAACTGGTAGGTGTCCGGGTATGCATCAATCGTTGGCAAAGACATATGATTTCTCCGTAGTCCGTACTCCGTACTCCGTACTCCGTACTGTTTGTGCCGGATTATTATAAACGTTCGATGGTACTGGTCAGAGGGACGGGGTTGCTCTCCGTCCGAGGGTGGCGGTGTAATTGCAACCGGGGTACGAGGGCAGCGCGGTGCAGATGGTGTACAATAGGGGCACAGGTACACTTATCAGAAGAGGCAGATCTGACGGGGTGTAGCGGGAGCCGATCCCGGCTATCCCTGCCATCCTGCGCGCATAATCGAAGGAGGCAAGCTATGAAGCGACAATGGAACATCGCAGGAACAGTTCTTATGCTACTGCTGGCGATCACGTTGCTGCCCGGCACTGTCGTTCAGGCCCAGACCATAACCCTGGAACCGGAACGCCCATCGGTCGAAGCGGGATCAACCCTGCGCTTGTTTGGGCGCAACTTTGAACGTGGCGAACGGGTTTCCTGGTGGACAACCAACCCCCACGGCGCGGTGCTGGGGGGCGAACGCGTTGAGGCTTCCCGTGACAGCGGCTATGTCGAGATATTTTTCGAGGTACCCGAAGATGCCGACAGTGGACGCTGGTTTCTGACCGCCTACGGCGAAGAGTCCCAGGAGCCGGTCATTGCTTCTTTTGGGGTCATTGGGCATGATCCTGATCCGAATGATCCCGACGACTTTCAGATCAAAGTCGCGCCGCCCAGTGGTCCGGCCGGCACGGAATTTGCCTTCGCTGCGAAAGGCTATGACGACAACGAAGAGATCAGCTACTGGATCACCGCACCCGACGGCAGCATCTACGCGGCGTTCCCCAAAGGCGCCGACGCCGATGAAACGGGCCGGGTTGACCTTACCTGGCAGGTGCCGTACGATGCACCACGCGGCATGTGGGTGATGACGATCCAGGGGTACGACAGCACGGTCGCACGGGGCATACGGTTTGAAGTGTTCTAGCGATGGCAATGCAGCACGCGGCAAAGATGCGCTAAGACAGCCTGAAATCCGATGGCTGCCGGCATCTTTGCCGCGTTACTTTTTCTGGAGATGACATGCCCGTACCAGCAGGTGAGACCCCGTCCCCAATAACCACGCCCCTGTCCGCAACGATTCAGGTACAGGCAGGTGCGCTGCTGGCAACCGCCGGGGCCGATGTGCCGGTTGCAACGCTGAATGCAACACTGCACTCCTATGGCCTGTGTCTGCCGATTATGCCCCTGGAACCGGGCCTGACTCTGGCTGATCTGGTTCACCGCAACGCCGGAGGACGGCGACGCTTCCGCTATGGCACCATCGCCCGCTACCTGCGCGCTGCTACGCTGGCACCGACAACCGCGCCCGATCATTCTATCATTCTCGGGGGGCCAACGATCAAGCGGGCAACCGGCTATGGATTGCCACGCGCCCTGGTCGGCAACTGGCTTGCGGCCGGCACACTGCTGAATATCACCGTGAACCTGCGCCCATTGCCGCCGCTGCGCCGTGCGCTGCTGCTGGAGTGCCCCGATCTGCCGGCCGCCTTGCGCCTCGCCACTGATCTGCCGGCCGCCCGGTTGGAACTGAGCGCGCTGGTCCTGCTGGAACAGGCAGAGAGCTGCATGCTGCTGGCAGAACTGGAAGGAACCGAGGCCATACTTGAACGCCAGGCAACTGAGATTGTAACCTGCGCCACAGCAGTCGGCG
>CAKZQX010000973.1 GCA_937141995.1 uncultured Chloroflexaceae bacterium
CGCGGCACGTTTCCGTTCTGGTGGACGGCAGCACCATTCTGCGCGGCCTGGCTACCTCGGCTGTCCGCAGTTTCCGCAGCTTCGGCAGCTTCACTGGCCCGTTTCCTGATCATGGTCGGTGCCTGCCGGAGCGCGTGCAGCGCGGTTTGCGGATTGATCAGTTGCTTCAGGCGATCCTTGCGCAGGTTCCGCTTGATCGGAGCCAGGTTCGGGATGGTTGTGGAGAGGCGCGGCGCTACTGCCAGCCGGGTCTGCTGCGATCCCCAGCGGAACTGCAGATCGCCGTTCAACTCCGCCGCCAGTTCGTTGGCACTCTTCGTCAGAGCAAAGCGCAACTTCAGCAGCAACCCGAAGAGATCTTGCTCATCCTGTGCCTGGAACTGTACCGGTTTTTTCAGGTTGAGCGTCAGGTTGAAATGCCCGCCAACGGTCGTCGTACCGTCGCGCCGGTCAAGCTCCAGGCCCAGTTGCAGAAACGGAAAATAGCCGGCGAGCTGCAGCACCGTAACGGACGACTGGTGCTGCGTCAGGAGGGTGTGCTTCGTTTGCAGCAGGCGGAGCTCGGCGGCAAGATACCACTCCGTCGCAGTTTCCTCCCCCCGGGCAAAGCGCATCCGGACATAGTCATCATCATCAAGGCCGGACAGGGCAAGGATTTTGAAATCTCTGATCTGGAGGCTGAAGGGCTCCACGGCGATTGACAGGTCGATATCATCCCAGTCAACCACCATATCCACCTCAGCATCCCAGCCCCAGGGACTCATCTTGCCCTTGACCATAATGCCTTCATCATCAAAGATCAGTTCACCGATCCGGGTTGGCGCAGGGACAATATGAATAACCACATCGTAGAAGTCAATATCGACGATATGCTCCAGCATCTGCCGCCAGCGCCGGGGCAGCCCCTGGTACGCCGCAAATGTCACCGGCGTGAAGGCACTGATCAGCTCCAGCAGCGTGGTCTGGTTCATCGCCAGGTGAAAGACAAACTGGTCCGGGTCGTTGGTATCCACCAGCAGCGCCAGCGAGGAGCGGGTGGTGCCGATGGTGACATCTTCGGTGGCAATTCCGACATTGTCGATCCAGGGGGCCAGATAGGTGCCGCCCAACTGCATCGCCAGCGCCTGCACCGACACCCCCGAAATCCCGAAGGGGTTCCAGTCGTTTTCGCTACCGGGACTCTGCTGCAGCGTGTAGGCTCCGGTGAAGGACTCCGGCTCCAGCTTCATGCTGCCCGTCAGGTAGAGGCTCTCGGCATCGAACCAGTTGAGCGAGAGCATCAGCGTATTGCTGATCAGGATCGCCACCTCCGGCGGGTGCCCGGCGATATCCACCCCCACCGTCGCTCCCTTGTAGACCAGTTCCACTCCCACGCCGGCGAGCACCGGGGTGTCCTTCGCCACCATAGCCTCCTGCGCTACCTGCCAGCCGGTCGAGTGCTTGCAGAGGGTGGTGTGCAGGTTTAATTCATCCACATCCAGCCACTCGCGGATCAGCGCAAAGGGATTCTTGCGGCCGATGTCCGCCAGGTTCAGCGCCCCGTAGATGTTCAGCCCCTCGTCGATACCCAGGTTGAAGGGAAACTCAGTTTCACCCTCGACCGACTCATTGGCGACCGCCAGCACCGGGCAGGTAATCTGCAGTTTGCCGACATACTCCAGCAAACGCTCAATCGCCGCCGGAAGCTGCATGCCCACGGACAGCAGTTGCTCCACCGGCAGGCGCAGATCACCGGCCGGCCGGAGTTTGAGCACCGCCGCCGGTTCAAAGTCATCATCATCCAGCACACACTCGAGCACTGCATAGGCGTGGGCCAGCCCAAATAGATCGGCGGTTCCGCTCAGGCGCAGGCCCATAAACTTCGCCGCCTCCCGGCTGCCCCAGTCAATCTCGGTCTCCTCGCTGATAAACTCCAGCCGCACATCGGTGAGCCGCAGGCTGGTGACGCGCAGTTCGGCCAGGGTCTGAAACAGGTTAAATTCACCCAGGACAGCGGCATCGAGTTGCAGATCAATCGTATCATCGGCAATCGTTATGGCCTCCTGGAAGCGCTGGTAGAGCCCCTTGAAGATGTTGTCGTCCGCCAGCAGTTCCACAATCCCATCGGGCTGGGAGATATAAGTGCTGGCAGCAATCGCCGCGCCGGAGGGGGCCGCCTTGGGCGCGCGAAATTCCAGCGTGGTGCTACCCAGGCGCGCGCCAAACACCCGCCCGTTGTGGCTCTTGTCGGTGACATCAGTGACAACCTGCGTGCCCTCGTTCAGCGGCCAGCAGGCGACCAGCCCCGCCTCGTTGCCCCGCAGCCGATGCTTCATCTGCTGCCGCAGTTGCTTCGGCGTGCGTGCCGTCTCCCAGACCCGCACCTCGGCCAGTTGCCCCTGCCAGGGCCGGGTAAACCGCCCGACCCAGTAGGGCGTCTCCGGGGGCGCGACAAACTGCGCCGGCCCGGACTCAACGGTATGAAAAGGCTTGCCGTTGCGGTAGAAGCGATACTCCGTGCCATCGTTGACCCAGGCCAGATGCACCCAGGCATCCGCCCGTTCAAAGAAACGCTCCAGCACGCCCGTGGAACGCGTACCGTCGGCCGCGTAGGAGTCGTAGCGCAGTCCGCCGTTACCCAGCAGCACCAGACCCGGCTTGCAGCGGCCGTCCGCCTCCGGATAGCCGATAATGCCATACTCCGCCCCGGCCGCCAGTTCTTCCGGTTTGACCCAGAGTTCGATGGTGAAGGTTTCCGTATTCAAGAAGGGGTTGGGGAATTCGAGATAGTCATCGGTGCCGTCAAAGATCAGCGCGGGGTTGGTCAGCGAGGGCGGCGGCGCAAGATCGAGGGTAGCATCGGCGAGGCGGCGGGCCCCCTGGATGCGCCCGTGATGCTGGCGGGTCTTATCCACCGCCGTGACGCGGCTCTTCCGACCGCGCTTCTTCTCGGGCGTCTCTTCGTCGGTGGTAGGCTCCGGCTTGCCTCCCTTGAAGGGCCAGTAGCCCAGCAGCCCCGGCTCGTTCCCCCACAGCCGGATCGACATA
>CAKZQX010000974.1 GCA_937141995.1 uncultured Chloroflexaceae bacterium
CGCCACCAGTCAGCTTGAGCATATCGATCTGCATAAGGCGTACGGTCAGCTTACGCTGCAGTACAACGCGCCCGCTATTCCGCCCCTGGCAGAGGGCAAGAGCAACTGGGAGGTTATGCGCCTCCTGGCGGCCGGGATGGGCTACCACGATGCCTGGCTGCGGCAGGATGCCGACGAGATTATTGCGGAGGTGCTGGAAACGACGCGCCGGCAGGGTGCGCCCCGCTGGAATGCGCATGGACAGACTGTTTCGATTCTGGAAGGAATCACACTGGAGCGGCTCAAGCAGGAGGGCGCGCTACCGCTGAATATTCCGGACGGTTTTGTGCCTTTTGCTACCGATGATCCGGACAACCCGGTGGCGTTCCCCACCGCTAGCGGGAAGGTGCTGCTGCGCTGCGATCTGTTGGCGCAGGAAGGACTTGATCCACTGCCGGCGTATGTGCCACCGGCCGAGTTTGTGGCCGCGCAATCGGACGGTGATACATCAGAGAACGCAAACCTGCGTCTGATCTCTGGGGCGTCCCACCATTTTGTGAGCAGTAGTCTGGCAAGCCAGCCGAGTCTGCGGGCGAAGGAGGGTCCGCCGTTTGTGGAAATCAACCCGCAGGATGCTGCGGCGCGCGGTATTGCCAACGGCGATCAGGTCATCGTTCAGAGTAAGCGGGGTGCGTGTCAGTTGCGGGCAGTGGTCACCACAGATGTACCGCCCGGCGTTGCGGTGGCTCCCAAGGGTCACTGGGCGAAACTATCACCGGATGGACGTAATATCAACTGGACCACATCCGATGCACTGGGTGATCTGGCGGGTCAGAGTACGTTTCATAGTAACCTGGTAGAAATACGGCGGAAGGTCGAAGTAAATTCATGATTGGTTCCCCTCATCCTGATTTTAACACAATGAACCGACAGCGGACAGAGATGCCCAATGGTGATGTCCAACCCCGGACGACTGAGAAACGTCCACGCCGCCGGTTTCCCGGTGGTCTGCCGCCGGCTGTGCGCCTGCTGGCTGTGCTGGTGTTGCTGCTTGGCCTGGGGACGATTGCGGGCGCGGTTGCGCTGGACTATACCTACCGGGAGCGCATCCTGCCCAATGTGACGATTCGCGGGATGGCGGTCGGGCAGTTGTCACCCGCCGAAGCCGAAGCGGCGCTCAACGAGCAGTATGCCGCATTTCTGGAAACACCCGTCGCCCTGACCCTGCATGGACGAACCTGGGAACCCACCCCGGACGAACTGGGGGTCGCCCTCGGTATTGACGCCGCGATTGAGCGGGCCTACGCGCTGGGCCATGGCGTCAACCTGCCCGGTCGCCTGATCAACTTTGTGCATCTCTGGCGCAACGGCTTTGAGGTGCCGCTGCATCTGACGATTGATCAACAGCAAACGCAGGACTATCTGCTGGGGCTGGCAGGGACAATTGACCGGCCACCACGCGATGCAAATCTCTATGTCACGGCGGGGCAGATCCGCACCATCACGGCGGAGACGGGGCAGCAATTGCTGGTCGATCCAACTGCGCAGGATCTGCTGGTAGCTCTTCAGACCTTGCAGCCACAGACAGTCGCCTTGCGTACGCGCCTGTTGCATCCCGCTGTGGCGGATACAGGTATTGCCACTGCCCAGGAGCGCCTGGAATCACTGCTGCAAGACAGCGTAACACTGACGGCCGGTGAGCAGCAGTGGACCTGGACGCCCGAGGAACTGGGAATGCTGGTGCGCATCGCGCATGAGCCGCCGGCTGAGGGCACTGGAGAGCACCTGGTTGCCACGCTGGATCAGGCGCGCCTGGAAATCCGGCTAACGCAACTGGCCGCGCAGTTTGACACCGCGCCGATTGAACCACGCGTGCAGTTTGCGACAAGCGGGTTGCGCATTATCCGCGAGGGTCTGAATGGTGCGCGCCTGGAAATAGCTCCGGCGGTGGAGCAATTGACCAGTGAACTCTGGCATGATCAACGCACACTGGCGCTGCCGGTAGCAGTGCTGCAACCGCGCGCCCGTCCGGAAACGCTCGCCGACCTGGGGATTGTTGAACTGGTGGGCCAGGGCAAGAGCAGCTTCCTTGACTCGGAAGCCTACCGGGTAACCAACATCCAGGCGGGAGCGTGGCGGATGAATGGCGTGTTGATTGCGCCCGGCGAAGAGTTTTCGTTTAACGAGACGGTGGGCGCGATTAACGCATCGAACGGCTTCACCCGGGGCTACGCGATTGTCAATGGGCGCACGCAACTGGAGTGGGGCGGCGGGGTCTGCCAGGTTTCGACAACGGTCTTTCGGGCGGCATTCTGGGGCGGGTTGCCGATTACCGACCGCAACCAGCATACCTACCGGATCTCCTGGTATGAGAAGTTTGAGCCGGTCGGGATGGATGCGGCAATCTTCACCGGGCCGGGGGGCTATGATATGCGCTTCGTCAACAACACCGAGCACTGGTTGCTGATGGAAGCCTATGCCGATACTGCCAACGAAGTTATGACGGTCAATCTGTACGGCACCAATCCCAAACGCACGGTGGTGCAAATCCCGCCACGCACTTCCTACGGACGTCATGGGTTGTAAGTCTGGGTTGGGCGTGAGGTTATGGATGCCAACGGGCAGATGCTGTCGCAAAATGTGTTCTACAGCCTGTTCCGCCCCTGGTCTGAGGCGCGGTAGACGGACGGCGGACGGCGAGCGGTACACCGAATCGAGTGTACCGCCCACCGTCGCGTGGAGCATCCCCTATTCCCTTTCTCCTGGCTCCTGTTGCCGCACCTGTTCCTGTTCCAACAGGGCGCGTTTGCGCTCGACGCCCCAGCGGTAGCCGCGCAGGCTGCCGTCCGTGCCAACCACGCGGTGACAGGGCACGACCAGCGAAACCGGGTTGGTAGCACAGGCGCGGGCAACGGCGCGGGTGGCTGTTGGTTGGCCCAGATCGCGCGCAATCTCGCTATAACTGCGGGTGCTGCCATAGGGGATCTTGCGAAGCGCTTCCCAGACACGCCACTGGAATGCCGTCGCTCGCACATCTAGCGGCAGATCCAGGTGGGACTGCTCTCCGGTGAGATAGTTCAGAATAGCCTGCACCCAGGGCGCAAAGCCCGCATCATCCCGCCGGATCGCGGCGGCGGGATATTCTTCGTACAGCGCCCCTTCCAGGGCCGCGTCCGCATCGCCCAGGCTGACGGCGCAGATGCCCCGCTCGGTCGCCGCTACCAGCAACCGTCCCAGCGGGCAATCAACAATGGTGTAGCCGACATGCATGCCCTGGCCTCCCTTGCGATAGGTTGCCGGTGTCATCCCGATCTGGTCGGCGGCACGTTCGTAGAGGCGACTGCTTGAGCTATAGCCCGCCTCATAGAGCGCATGCGTGACCGCCTGGCCCGCCCGTAGTTGTGCCTTCAGCGAGCCCAGACGGCATGCCTCGGCATACTGACGCGGTGAAATGCCGGTGACGCGCTTGAATGTCCGCTGAAGATGGTGCGGGCTGACATTGGCATGCGCGCCGAGTGCCGCAAGCGTCAATGTACCATCCAGATTAGCTTCAATATAACGGCAGACCGTTTGCACCAGTTCGGCCTGGGCATTCTGGGTGTGGACCTGCTCCGGTCGGCAGCGGCGGCAGGGACGAAACCCGGCCTGCGCAGCAGCTTCCGGAGTGGCGAAGAAGCGCACCTGCTCGCGCCGCGGCCGCCGCGCCGGGCATGACGGCCGGCAGAAGATGCCCGTGGATGCGACGGCATACACAAACATGCTGTCACAGCGGGCGTCACGAGCCAGCACTGCCCGCCAGCGCTGCTCGGCTTCATCCATGCTACAGGTTTCTCGGAATTCAACCGACTCGCTACATACACACATGTGTCACCTCCTGGGTACAGGATACGCCAGAACAGTGCGAGCATCTATCCGAAACTTGCGCATAAAGTTTAATCGGGTTCTATCGTCAAACTGCTTACTTGCGCCGCCGCCCCCGGGCATAACCACCGCGAAATGCCAGTGCAATCACAAAGAGCAGTAGCAGGAAGATGATCAGGCATTCGATCCAGCCAATAGTCACATGTCTGTCCTGTATCAGGTAAATGTACCTGTATCAAAAATAAGGAGTATTCTGGTAATTCCGGCAGTGTTGACTTCAAGAAACTGTGACATGCGGGTGTGTATACCCGATTTTATGAAGTCGTAGATCAGGTTGACCTGGGTATCGTTTTCAAAAGTATAGCGTATGTTGTAGTGGCACTCAACCGGTGGATCGGCCTGCAAACTGGTAACATAGGCATATGCCGAGGTAAACTGATAGAATGGCCCTTCAAAAATCACCTGATCATCCAGGATTGTGTATAACCGCTCCAGGTCGTGCCCGGAGAAAAAGATATCCATATAAGTTAATGCCGTCTCCAGCGGAGCCATCGTTTACATCCAATCAACCCGGCGGGCGTTCCTTCCGGGTACACGACTTACGCGGTTGACATACAAACCGGATGTCTGCCCCGATGGGAGCCCGTTTCGCCTGCGGTCGCATGGTGCTTTTTTTATTATATTGCCCAAATATGGATATGCGCTCGGATAAAACCCTATAGCCTACTTCGCATCGCCTGTCCCAAGCGGCGCACTCCTTCGGTGATGCGCTCCGGCGCAGTGGAAGAGAAGTTCAGGCGGAGAGTAGCTGTTCCGCCGCCATTGGCATGGAAGGTGGCTCCCGGCACAAAGGCTACTTGCTGCTCCAACGCCGTGTATAACAGTTCGGTCGCGTCAACCTGCTCCGGCAACGTCAGCCAGATAAACATTCCACCTGCGGGATGCGTCCAGCGCACACCCGGCGGCATCTGATGCTCCAGGGCAGCCAGTAGCGTATCGCGGCGGGTGCGGTAGGTGGCGCGGATACGCGGAACATGTTCATTCAGCAATCCCGCGTGGCAGGCTTCACAGGCGGTTGCCTGCGCCAGACTGCCGGTATGCAGATCCAGCCCCTGCTTGGCATGTGCCAGCTTGCGAGAGAGCCCGGCGGGCGCAGCCACCCAGCCGATACGTAATCCCGGCGCGACTATTTTGGAGAAACTGCTGAGGTAGATCACATGCCGCAGTTCGCCATGCAGCGCAATATCGAGCGCCGCCAGGGGTTCCGGGCGTTCGCCGCCGTAGGAGAGATCGCCGTAGGGATCATCCTCCACAATCGGCAACGCATAGCGGGCCGCCAGTTCAATCAGGGCATGCCGCCGTGCCGGAGAGAGAGTCACGCCGGTCGGGTTTTGAAAGCAGGAAACCAGGTAGAGGAACCGGGGTTGCGCGCCGGTTGCCAATAGGCGTGCCAGCGCGATCACATCCAGCCCTTCGTCGTCAAGCGGCAGGGTGACAAAGCGGGGACCATAGGGTCGCCAGGCCTGGAGCGCGCCCAGGTAAGTGGGTTCCTCCACGACAACAAGCGCACTGGTGTCGAGAAACAGCTTGCCCAGGAGATCCAGCGCCTGCTGTGAACCGCTGGTGATCAGCACCTGCTCAGTCAAGACAGGCATATTCAGCGCGGCCATCCGCGCGGCCAGAAAGGAGCGCAGCGGCGCATAGCCCTCGGTCGGGCCATACTGCAAGGCCGCCATAGGATGCACGGTCAGTACTCGTTCGGCAGCGGCGGTCAATTCAGCGGTTGGAAAGCATTCCGGCGCGGGTAAGCCGCCCGCAAACGAAATCACTGCCGGTTGTTCGGTAAGCTTGAGCAGATCACGAATGGCGGAACTGGTGATACGGTGTGCGCCGTCGGACAGGCGCTCGTTCCAGGAGATGTCCATAGCGTTTTTTCCTTCGTGTGCCGGATTTTTTGTGACATGCCTCCTTGCCCAGGCGCAGCGTTGCGGCCTGTAGTGTTGTGGATTGCGGAAGTATAGCAGGTTTTGCGACCGCGATAAAGAGACAATCCGGGGGGGAGGAGTGCCGGACAATATTTCCGCCCTGCCGCAGGCGAATCTGACGTTCACCGGGTGAAACGCCCGGTTTGAACACGCACCGCGTACATCGTGTCATTTACAAAAGTTACGCGGTCGTTGACCCGACAGGAGATTCCGCCTCCGGCAGGGCGGAACAGGACATCCTTTTTCAGGAAAAGTTGGCTCACAAAGCCAACTTTTCCTGAAAAAGATCATAAAGCGTACCATGCGGCTAGAGGCGAATCGGGGC
>CAKZQX010000975.1 GCA_937141995.1 uncultured Chloroflexaceae bacterium
TCCCGCCGACACCTACTAACACGGCGACCAATACACCGGTCCCGCCGACACCTACTAACACGGCGACTAATACACCGACGATAGTGCCTACCATAACCGGGAATATCGTTTTCGAGAACACCGAGGTACCGCTCTGTCTGTATGATCCATCAACCATTCGTGTCAATGGAACAGTCAGTCTCCAGCCGGTTGATGAGTTGGCACGCCTGCAGACTTCCTGGGAAATTGTACATCCCCAGGATCTGCGCACCGAGCCTGTATTTGAGAATTATGGGCTTGTGCAGAATGGTGATCAGTTTAGTGTGGAAGTAGAGTGGCCGGGAATACGGCCTGATGATACGGTTGTCGAGTTGCATGTAAATGCTTTGCTGCTTGATGCAACAACTGGCGAACCGCTCATGGCAGAAGCAACCAGTGTAGCATACTACTGGTACGACTGGTATTGCCCAGCACCAACACCGCTACCGGCAACCGGCACGCCGACTGATGTGCCGACCGTAACCAGCACGCCGACGGCAACCGGCACGCCAACCAGCACACCAACGGCGACCAGCACACCGACGGTAACCAGTACGTCAACGCCGACCAGTACGCCGACCAGTACATCAACGCCGACCAGTACGCCGACCAGTACATCAACGCCGACCAGTACGCCATCGCCAACCAGCACGCCGGATCTCTCGCGTGAACCCGAATTTGCTGCCTGTCCGGCCGGTATGGAGGAAATTGGTACGTTTGACAATTATGTGCGACGGGATAAAGATCCACGCTCGCATACCTACAACCTATCTCTATCTGAAGATGCCCGGTTGACCGTTCTGGGATATGCCGAGGAAGGACATCCCGATGCCTGCCCAGATGGACGGTTTTGCGGGCAGGGACAGATGCATGAGGAGTTCCGGGTTAGCATCAACAATGCAACGATTGGAGTACATCATGATCGTGGCAATGTCGATACCTGGATTCCGGTAGGCCCCTGGCAAACGTCGTCTGTGGTTTCCGCTGACGATGACGATGTAGTGATGGAAGTATCCCATCTGCTTGGCGGTAACACGGCCGAGTCGATTGCCTTCAAGCTGACGGTGTGCGCAGAACCGGTTACACCCGATGACGATGATGACGACGGTGATGATGAAAGCGACGGTGATGATGATGACCCATCAGTTGTAACCCAACAGAGAGTAAGTCCTGTGCTGGAGTGTGTGGCCGAGGAGGAGGATGGCACATACCGGGCGTATTTCGGGTACTATAACCCGAACGATACCACGGTCGAGATTGATCGCGGCCAGCATAACCGGTTTCACCCCAATCCACAGGGGCGTAACCAGCCGGATGTCTTCCAACCGGGTCGTAAGCGGGCTGTCTTCAGTGTGCCCTTTAACAGCAATCACCTGGTCTGGACGCTAAATGGAAAAACGTCAACAGCGTCACGCGACTCGCAACGTTGCCGCTGACCGTAATGCCATACCGCCCCGATATATTCAAGACCACCACGCAGAATTGCGTGGTGGTCTTTTTCGCGATGCTGCGAAGGCTAACGGGAGATATGGTATCATACAGAGCTGAATTTGCTCTTTTCAGAGATCCGCAGTCTGGTCAATGCTGCGTGTGGGAGGCAATGTGCGCGTTTTTATTACCGGCATTACCGGGCCGGTCGGCAGTTTCCTGGCAGACTACCTGCTTACGCTCCCGGAGATCGAGGTGCATGCGTTCAAACGCTGGCGGAGTGATACCCGCCCGATTGAACATCTGCGCGGACGGATTGTGCTACACGAGGGCGACATTGAAGATCCCTTCTCAGTACAGCGAGCCGTGGAGCAGGCCGCGCCCGACCGGATCTACCACCTGGCAGCTCAGAGCTACCCCAGCGAGTCCTGGAATGCGCCAATTACCACCATGCGTACCAATGTCGAGGGAACCATCAATCTGCTCGAGGCGGTACGCCGGCACGCGCCGCAGGCCCGTGTCCATATCGCCGGTAGCAGCGCCGAATATGGCCGGGTTCAACCCGAAGATGTACCCATTGTAGAAACCCATCCACTGCGCCCCCTCAGTCCGTATGGCGTCAGCAAGGCCGCTGCGGAACTCACCGGCCTGCAGTATCACGACAGTTACGGACTGCCGGTTATTGTCACGCGCTCGTTTAACCATGTTGGCCCGCGCCAGGGTGATCGCTGCTCCATTCAGACATTTTGCCGGCAGATGGCTGCGATTGAAGCAGGACAGCAGGAACCGGTGATGTTTGTCGGCAACCTGGAGCCGTGCCGCGACTTCACCCATATGTCCGATGTAGCTCGCGCGCTCTGGATGCTGCTTGAACATGGGCAACCCGGTCAGGTCTACAATCTCGGATCGGGACAGGCGATCCGGATTGGCGATATTGTTACGCTGGTGCGTGAGCAGGGGCGCGTTCCTATCGCAATACAGGTTGATCCGGCCCGCTTACGTCCCGTCGATGAGCCGATATTGCTCGGCGATACGCATAAACTGCGCGCCGCCACGGGCTGGGAGCCACGCATTGATATGACCAGTATTGTGGCCGAACTCCTGGAATACTGGCGCACTCGAATAATCAACAGTCACCAGTAGCAGGTAAACACGTACAACTGCAAACTGCTGACCCAAGAAACATGGGCATACTTTATCTAGTCAGTACCCCCATCGGCAACCTGGAAGACATAACGCTGCGCGGATTACGCATTCTGCGCGAAGCCATCCTGATTGCCGCCGAGGATACGCGCCACACACAGCGCCTCCTGAAGCGCTACGATATTCAAACTCCCTGCATCTCATACCACGAGCATAACAAACTGACGCGCCTCAACCGGATACTGGACGCCCTGGCCGAAGGTGATGTTGCGCTCGTCTCCGATGCCGGCACCCCGGCCATCTCTGATCCCGGGTTTGAACTGGTCAATGCATGCATTGTCGCCGGCTTTCCGGTGCTGCCGATTCCCGGCCCCAGTGCCCCGGTGAGCGCGCTGGTCGTTTCCGGACTACCAACTGACCGCTTTCTCTATGTTGGTTTTCTGCCGCGCCGGAGTACCGAGCGCCGCGCCTTACTAACCGAACTTGCCCCCCTGAGCGTCACGCTGATCTGCTTCGAGGCTCCCCACCGCCTGATCGAAACGCTGGCCGACGCCCGGGAGATTCTGGGGGACCGGCCAATTGCCGTCGCCAAAGATCTGACAAAATTACACGAAATGGTGCTACGGACACATATCAGCCAGGCACAGGCGCATTTCACGACTCACCTACCCCGGGGGGAGTTTACGCTGATCATTGCGGGGCGGGAACATCCCGAATCAGCCCGACAACGGCGGCAGTCGGCCACAACCATTACTGCCGCAGAAACAACTCCTGCGACCGACGAAGTAGCCATTGCCGAGCGTCTGCACGCACTACGTGACCAGGGACAGAGCGGCAGTACCGCCGCGCGGACGGTTGCTCGGGAATTAGGGTTGCAAAAAAGCGACGTGTATCAGATATGGCTAAAGCTATTTGCCGATTAACAGGAGGAGAAAGGTTACGTGGATCTAAATGAGAGCGTTGTCGTTATTACCGGAGCATCAAGCGGCATCGGCGAGGATGTCGCCCTCCGATGTGCGGCAAAAGGCGCACAGTTAGTGCTGGCTGCTCGTAGTGCGGACAAATTAGCCGCCCTCGAACAGCGGATCGCCCAGGCAGGTGGGCGTGTGATGGCCGTCACTACCGATGTCACCGATACCGCACAGGTACAGCATCTGGCCGATACTACCCTGCAACAACATGGTCGGGTTGATGTGCTGATCAACAATGCCGGATTTGGTATTTTTGATCCATTTATCAATGCACAGTTTGACGACCTGGAGCGAATGATGCGGGTCAACTTCTATGGCATGGTTCACTGCACAAGAGCATTTGTACCACAGATGATTGAAGGCCGGCGGGGTCAGATCATTAATGTTGCCTCAATCGCCGGTATCATTGCTATGCGCAATATGGCGTTCTACACCGCAACCAAATTTGCCGTTATTGGTTTCAGTCGCTCGCTCCAGCACGAACTGCGCAGCACCGGGGTCAACTGCGCCGTTATCAGTCCCGGCCCGGTGCGCACAAATTTCTTTGAGCAGGCCGAGGAACAGAAAATGGCCCGCCTGAGCAGACTGTCGCCCTGGCTTAAGGCCGAGGATGTCACACGCGCCGTTATCCGGGCCATTGAGCATAACCAGTCCGGCGAGATTATTCTCCCGGCGATTACCCGCCCGCTGGTGGTGCTGGGGCGCGCTTTTCCCGGACTGGTCAAACTGGTGGCCCGGATAACCGGATAATCCATTCCTCAAAGGACATCCATAACTTCCAGGGCTGTCCGTAACTGGGCCGCCTCGTCGTCCGTAAGGTTGGTCAGCGGCACCCGCACACTGGTACGCGGCAGATCGCTACGCCAGGGAAGCACGGCTTTAAGCGGCGGTGGGGTAGGGTTAGGAATCAGCGCCCGCACCGCCGCGAGGCGTGCCTGCGGGGTAGCAACATCTCTGCCATGCTGATGGGCATCAAACACGGCGCGTACCAGGTCCGGCCAGACATTGGAGAGCGCCGAGATAACCCCCGCTGCGTTTGCGGTCAGGGCATTGGCAACCTGGGTATCACTGCCACTAAAGATCCGCAGTTGGGGATACCGCCGGATCAGATCTGTTGTATGCTGAATATCACCACTGCTGTCTTTAATCCCATACAACTGATGCCCATGACTTGCCAGTAAGCCCTCAATCACCAGCGGCGTCATCGGCACCATGGTGACTGCCGGGATGTGGTAGAGCAGCAGCCGCGCATTCTCGGGCAGCGCATCACACAGAGCCCGGTAGTAGTTTAGCACACCTTCCGGACGCCCATTTTTGAAGTAGAAGGGCGGCATAACCAGCACCGCATCGGCCCCATGATCCAGTGCATACTGGCTCAGTGTCACCGTCTCAGAGAGCGCCGCACAGCCGGTCCCGGCAATGACGTTCAAGCCACCGCGATGACTCAACGCCAGATCCAGCACGCGCCGGCGTTCGCTCAATCCAAGTGAAGGCCCCTCGCCGGTTGTGCCCAACACCAGCACACCATGGATACCATGATTTTCCAGGAAGCGTAAATGTGCCGGAATCCACTCATAATCGACGAACCCGATATCACTGATGAAAGGCGTCAGTGTCGCACAGATAACACCACTCAAAGGTTGCATGATTTTCCCTGTTAACAGTTAACAATGCAGAAAGTTCAGCATTGCCCGTCATTCCCGGATGACATAGCCCTATCCGCGCTCCTGGCTGTAAGCCGCAATTGCCGCAACTTCCAGGCGGGCCAGTTCCAGCCGAAACGCCCAGTTCTGCGGGTCAGCATCCATCCGGGCAATCCATGCCGCTGCACCACCGGATGTTTCAAGCTCATCAGCATAACGATCCAGCGTCTCAAACTCCAGTCCTTCGGTCTCGATATAGCCCATCTGCAGGTTGGGCCTGCGCCGCAAAAAGAGCGGCCACGAACAATCACTGCCGACAGTATCGTCATGACACTCGGCCACAATCGGTTGGGCTGCCCAACGCGAGAGCCCGCGTGAGGCGGCGGTTACATCCCATGGCAGACCACTCACGGTGGCAAAGACATGGTTCACAATACCCTCGGTATCACGCTGGATCCGGGGGTGCGAGTCAAAGGCACGGCGCGTTCGCCCCAGGACAGTGAAATCATACTGCGTAAGTGTATCGAGCGTCAGTCGCAGTTCATCGGGGTAGTATTCTGCCCAGTGCAATACCCGGTCAAAATCACAGAAGTGAATATGCGTAGCCTGTAGTGAAACCATAAGCGCCTGCTCAACAGCACGCCGCCGCCACAATCCCAGATGCATATGGCCCTGGGGTAAATCCGCCCCGCTACTACTGATATGTACGCCGGTTGCCTGAAGCAGTGAACGTGACGCCGGTAGGGTTGCCGGTGTCACCAGAATAACAATAGAGCTATAGATTTCGTGCAGCAGTGGTACTATGCGCGCAGTCTGGTCGTAGAGGCGTCCATCAGAGTCATGGTGTGTTGCGGCGAGTGCAACCGTCATGCCACCACCCTTTCCAGGGAGTTCAGATTTGAGGAACAGCAGGATATGAAAGCTCTGTTGTGAAACGATGAATTATGGATTGATCGTCAGCCTGGATAATGTGGATATTATAGCATACGCCAAGATACCACAAATGGCCTCGGCAATTGCCGAGGCCATTTGTGGACTGTCTTCTCACCAGCTAACGCATCGCGTAGCAACGTACTGGTCTTTTGACTAAAAATTATGCGTTTGATTCTTTAAAGCATACCGTAGGTTTTGTGCTGTGATGATGCCTGAATGTTGTGCTGTGACACTGATATAATGTCGTGTTGTAATGTTGGTACGATGTCGTGCTGCGTTGTCGTGTTGTGATGCTGGTACGATGTCGTGCTGCGTTGTCGTGCTGCGTTGTCGTGCTGCGTTGTCGTGTTGTGATGCTGGTACTGTGACGCTCCTACGACACGTTACAAGAACCAAATACCTCTGGCGGTTGACAGTTCTTGCTCCGGGGAGATGTTTGTTGTTGTTGTTGTGTGATGTCCCGTTGCATCTATAGGATAACACGCCGGCCCTTCAGGTTCAATGAGGCATGGGTCTTGACCGGAGTACGCCACAGGTACCATCTGCATGATAACCATAAGTACCAGGGCAGAATGACAGGTTATTCATCTTTGGAGAGCAGTAATGGTTGCACCGCTCCCGGCACTGACACAAGTTACGCGATCCTTCGCCTGGACGTGGCTATTACCTCCATCAGGGCAGCAGAAACCATAAATATACCACGCTGCCGCCGGCGAGTCGGGCTTCCGTCAGGGCAACCATCTCGTTTGCATGGCGACCGCGTACGTCCTGTCATTGACACGACGTACGCGGTGCAGACTGTTTTGTCCGAGTGCCAACTCCGGAAGCCGGCTTCGCCTGCGGCAGCGTGGTACGTGATGTAGCTTTTGCACAAAAGTGCAAATTTTTGTACAAAAGCATGGAATTTTCCGTCCTGCCGGAGGCGAAATGCGCTACCGATCTGTGACCGCGTAACTCGTATCATTGATGAACAGTTTACCACTGGCTTACCGCCAGACACACCTGTCACCAGTGCTACCGCCCGGAGGCCGCGCGTACAAAACGGCGCACCCGTTCAACATCTACCGGGTTGGCAATTGCGCTGTCTGCTTTAATGCTGCTGCCGACAATCACCCCATCGGCGACTTCCATAAACGCGGCGATGTTCTGCTCATCGGTTCCGCTGCCCAGGAGAATAGGCCGATCACCCGCCAGTGCGCGTGCCTGGCGCACCTTCGCCAGATCCGGTGCGTCACCCGTCATCCGCCCGGAAATGATCAGCGCATCTGCGCCAAAGAAGCGGGTCCACTCGATATGTGTTGCCAGGTCAATGCCGGGGAACCGGACCGAGTGTTTTTTATCGACATCGGCAAAGATTTTAACATGTTCGGCGTGCAGTTCTTTGCGTCGGCGGAGCAGATCAGCCGCGCATCCTTCGTCCCAACTGCCTGCATCCCAGACTCCCGCGCCGGTGAACATGCAGACGCGGATAAAACCGGCCCCGGATGCCACAGCAATCCCCAGCAACGCCGTACCGCCATTGTGGACCAGGTTGATCCCCAGCGGCAGGTCAACCGCCGCTTTCACGGCATGCGCGACCACGGCCTGTGCTGCAATACTCTCCGGTTGGACATGTGGCCCGGAACGGAACGGAATGTCCCACATGTTTTCAACAATCACGCCATGACAGCCCCCCGCCGCCAGCGCCTGCGCATCACGTACAGCATGCGCGATAATGGTATCCATGCCATAGCCGGTATACCCGGGCGCTCCCGGCAGCGGCCAGCAGTGAACCATGCCGATAACTGGTTTGGGTGTACCAAAAATCTCACCGAGATCCTTGATTTGCAGGCTGTCAAGATAGTCTTTCCACGGTGGGGTCATATATCTGATCCTCATGTTTCAATACTACAAGGTACACGGTTGCCATACAAACCGGACGTTTGACCAGTAAACGGGAGAATCGCCTGCGGCAGCAGCGTGTGCGATACAGATAGCGCCTAAAAATGCAGCAGACGCTGCAACGACGGCGCAAGCCGGCGGCGCAACTCGTCCCGACCAGGCAGAGCCGCCGCCGCCCCTGGTCGTGTTGCCGTCAATGCGCCCAATAGATTGCCGAGAAGCGCGCTCTCGTGTATACTCCCATGGTGGAGTAATGCCCAGGCACACCCGGCAGCAAAGGCATCACCCGAAGCGGTTGTGTCAATGACCGTCACCGCCGGAGGAGCCACCTGCAGACGGCAGTCGCCACTGGCAAGCGTACAACCCCGGGCTCCCTGCTTCAGAGCCAGGTAGCGTCCGCCATAACGCAACAGGCGGGTAATCGCTGTGGCATCGTCCTGTCCGGGTAACAGCAGGCGCAGTTCATCTTCATTCAGACAGAGCAGCCACAGCCGGGGCAGCAGTTGGAAAATATCATCCGGGCACTGACGAATCGCGGGTGTACTCAGGTCGAGCACAATGGGCACGCCCTGCGCGTTGGCAAGTTCAACTGCACGGAGTGCGGCGTCACGCTGGGAGCCTTCCAGCAGTGCATGCGCGCTCAGGTAGAGCAGATGGATGCGTGCGAGCAACTCCGGCGTAATTGCCCTGGAGTCAAAGGCAACATTCGCGCCGCGAAAGCTGAACATTGTTCGCTGACCGCCGGGGCTGATAATGGCGGCACAAGTACCGGTGGCGATCTGTTCATCTTCCTGGACCAGACTGATGTCGATGCCCTGCTGGTGTGCTACGCGCAACGCCACATCGGCCGTCGGATCACGGCCAACCCGACTCAAGAGCCGGGAATGACCACCCAGCACGGCAAATGTAACAGCCGCATTCAGCGCGGAACCGCCACTACCCCACTGAAGTGACCGGGCGGTGCAATCGTCACCCTCGGACGGGTAGGATGGGATAATCAGAGTGATATCCGCGTTAATATCACCAAGAACGGCGATGTGTGTCGTACGGCTGGTCAACATAGGTTCAATCATAGCACCTGGGATAGACAGACGCAACAGAATATCAACAGGGACTGGTATTTACGAGGTTGTATGAGTATAATTGTAATGTATCCTGCTTGTCATGGCCCCTGCTTCGTTGTACAATATAAAGCCCAGGATGAAAAATTGTGCGCTATTCAGACTAGCATACAAGCTCTCATGTTTCATAAGCAGTGTTTGTCCTCCACGTGTTCCATGCAACAAGCGCAGGTAGTATGGAAGAAATCCTCATAATAGATGATAGCGAGCAAATCTGCCGGTTACTGGCAGAAATTGTCTTGCCAGACCTGGGCTATCGCCCAATTATAGCTCATACCGGAAAGCAGGGCCTTCGTCGCCTACGCCAGCAACTACCCGACCTCATTTTGCTCGATCTACAGCTTCCCGATATTAGCGGCCTGGATCTGCTCCGCCTGATCGCGCAGGAGGGGTATGATGTGCCGGTTATTCTGATGACGGCGCATGGGTCGGAAAATATCGCGGTTGATGCGTTTCGGCTTGGGGCGCGGAACTATCTGATCAAGCCGTTTAGCGATACCGAAGCGCAGGCTGTGATTAACCAGGCGCTCCGCGAACGGCGCTTGCAGCGCGAGCGCGACCGACTGACCCGCAATTTGCAGCAGCGGGTGCAGGAGTTGACGGTGCTCTACAGTATCGGCAAGTCGGTCAGTACGCTGATGGACCTGGAGGAACTGCTGGAGCGGATTGTCGAAGCCGGGGTGTATATTACTCGCGCCGAGGAAGGTTTCCTGTTACTGCGCGATGAACGTACGGATGAACTCTACCTGCGCGCCGCAAAGAACCTGGGTGAGCAGCGCGCCCAACGACTGCGGATGCCGATTGACGACAGCCTCGCCGGGCAGGTGGTGCGTACCGGCAAACCGATCCGCATCAATCAGGGGCAGGTCGGTACGGCGCTGAAAGTGAAGACCGGTTTCCTGGTTCGTTCAATTATCCAGGTGCCGCTGACGATGGGCCAGCAGGTGATCGGTGTGCTGGCCGTGGATAATCAGCAGGCCGATCGGGTCTTCAGTGAGAATGACCAGTATTTGCTTTCCGCGCTGGCAGGATATGCAGCCATCGCAATTGAGAATGCCCGGCTGTATCAGCACATTAAGCAGAGTGAAGAGCGCTACCGGGATCTCTTTGCCAATGCGTACGATCTCATCTTTACGCTGGACCGCAACCTGTGTATTACGACAATTAACAAAGCCGGGCAGCAACTGACCGGCTACTCGCTGGAGGAGTTACAGGGCCGCTCCCTTTCGTCGTTATGCCCGATGTCTTCCTGGGAAAGCGTCAAGTCGCTGTTTATCGAGCTTTTGCGCGGCGAGACGGTATCGCCGTTTGAGCTTGAGATGATCCGGATCGACAACGAAACGATCTATCTGGAAGTCAGCGCCCGGCGCACCCGCGATGGGCAACACAACGGCGGCCTGCACTGTATCGCCCGTAACCTGACCGAGCGGCGGCGGTTGGAGGAGCAACTGATCCAGGCCGAAAAGCTCTCGGCCATTGGGCAACTGGTTGCCGGGGTTGCGCATGAGTTGAACAACCCGTTGACCAGCATTAGCGGCTACTCTCAACTCCTGCTGCGTGATACATCGCTTCCCGAACGCGTCACCCAGGATGTTGAGCATATTCATACCCAGGCGGAACGGGCGGGACGTATTGTGCAGAATCTGCTCATCTTTGCCCGCGAACATAAGCCCGAACGTGTCACAGTAAATCTGAATGATGTGCTGCATAGTACGCTGAGTCTGCGGGCCTACCAACTCCGTGTGGATAATATCAAAGTTGTCACTGATTACAACCAGAAATTACCGCCAACCATTGCCGACCCCTATCAACTCCAGCAGGTGTTCCTCAATCTGATTAATAATGCGCATCAGGCAATGGCATCGCGGGGCGGTCCCGGTACGCTAACGTTACGCACGCAACTGATCGCGCCGGCACGCGACACCGGCGAGGGGGGCACACCTGCCCCCAGGATGCTCCGAGTAGCCGTCAGTGACACCGGCGTGGGTATTCCGGATCGGGAACTGAACCGGATCTTCGACCCCTTCTTCACAACCAAGCCGGTTGGGCAGGGAACCGGACTGGGACTTTCGATCTGCTTTGGCATTGTGCAGGAACATAATGGGCGGATCTGGGCGGAGAGTACGGTTGGTGTGGGAACCACGGTCTATGTTGATCTGCCGATATTAGCTCTGGAACTGGAACCGGATGTTCCTCTGCCGGTTGATGATGCCGCAGTGGAAGAACTGGATCTGGCCTATACCGTGCTGGTTGTGGACGATGAAGAGCCGGTTGGCGCACTGCTGGCCCGTTTGTTGCATGACCTGGGACATCAGTCACGCGTGGTGACAAGTGGCGAAGCCGCGTTAAAAGCACTGGAACAGGAACAGTTTGATCTTATCCTGAGCGATGTTAAAATGCCGGGCATGAGCGGATTTGATCTCTATCGTATTATTCAACAGCGGTATCCCGAACTGGCGCAGCGACTGGTGTTCATTACCGGCGATACACTGAGCCCGGCAACCCGCACCAGCATTGCGCAGTTTGGAACCCCCTATCTGGCAAAACCGTTTGCCATTGATCGCCTGGAAGCGCTTGTAAAGAGCCTCCAGGGACAGCAGTCAGTTCAACTAGGAAATGAGTAGCAATTGAATACGCAGGACAAGCAACAGGCCAGAATGATCGCAGCACGCAAAACCTCATCATGGAGGGGCATGTGGATAAAGTGACAGCACAGGCAATTGCCGATATTGCTGCCAACAACTATGCCGGTGCAGCCGAGATAGCCGAACAGGGCGCGGAGGTCTTGCTGCGATGCGCACGAACCGGGGACGCGCCATCCCTGGAAGATTTCCGTCAAGAGTTATTAATGACGATCTGGGGGCTCATTCACGCCCAACCCTCAATGGCGCCCCTGGTTAACCTGGTTAATGAGGTGTTGTGGCAGATTGAGTCGCTTGACGCGCTGCGCACCCTCCGGCAGACCGTGGTCGATATTACCAGCGATTTTAAGCGACAGTTGCATGTACATGAGGCAGCTATTGCCGAGTCGGTGTTACCCCTCATTCCCGAAGGGGCGCAGGTGCTGACGAACAGCCGCAGTACGACGGTGCGGGCCGCGTTGCGCCATGCTCAGCGGGCCGGACGCCGGTTTAGCGTGATCTGTGCGGAGGGCCGACCGGGATACGAGGGGCGCAAAATGGCAACAGAGCTTGCCGAAGACGGCATCCCGGTTACGATGATGATTGATGCGCTGGCAGGTTCGTATGTGCCCCGGATGAGTCTGGTGCTGGTGGGAGCCGATCATCTAACCAGTCGTGGCCTGATGAATAAAGCGGGTACCTACAGTCTGGCGCTGGCGGCGCGGACCAATAATGTGCCAATCTATGCGCTCTGCAGTAGCAACAAGTTTCTGCCTCCCGGTTATACGCCACCGATACAGACGCACTGGCCTGCTGAGCAAGTCTGGGAAGCGCCACCGGTTGGTATTACCATCAAAAATCTCTATTTTGATTGCACGCCGTTGACAGAGCTTGCCGGGTTGGTGACGGAGCAGGGCGTGCTTCCGACTGCCGGGATTGAGGGCTGGCTGGCTTCCATTAAGCTGCATCCGGCGCTGATGCGTACACCTGAATCCGTTGAACAGCAGACGGTTGGGAACTAGGCCGGTTTACCGCGCAACCGGCCGGCGCCTAACGCGATGGTAGATCGCCAGAGTTTCACGGGCGGCGCGTTCCCAGGAGAAGCGCGCCGCCTGTGCCGGTCCTCCCTCCGCCAGCCTGTGGCGTAGTGTCGCATCATTCCAGACATGCTCAAGCGCGTCGGCCCAGGCCGCCACATCGCGCGGCGGCAGGCGTAGTGCCGCTTCCCCCACGATTTCCGGCAGACTGCTGACATCCGACACGAGCGTAGGTGCGGCACAGGCCAGCGCTTCAAGTACGGGCAACCCGAAGCCCTCGTAGAGCGACGGATTGGCGTAAAGCAGACAGGCATTGTAGAGCCAGAGCAGATCCTGCTGGTCTACCCCTCCCAGAAAGATCACCGCTTCCCCCAGTCGCAGATCGCGCACAGTCGCAAAGATATCCTCATCGCGCCAGCCGCGCGTGCCGACTACCACCAGCAGATAGGGAATATTCCGCCGACGCTCGCGGCAGATATGCAACGCCCGGAGCAGCGTCGGTAAATTCTTGCGCGGCTCCAGCGTGCTGACAAACAGTGCAAAGGTACCGGCTTCAATCACCTGCTCATCAAACCGGCGCGTCTCCCGCTCACGCAACAGTTGCGGCGCGAAAACCGGCGCGGCGGCTTCGTACACGAGATCGATCCGCGCGGGCGGCAGATCCAGCAGTTCGGTAATATCCCGGCGCGTCGCGGCGGAGACGGCAATCACCGCGTCGGCATGCCAGACCGAGGCGCGCACCTGGCGGTAGTAGCGGCGGGCCTGATCATCAAGAATCTCGGGATAGTGCAGAAATGCCAGGTCGTGAATCGTGACCACTGCCGGGCATGGACGCAACCGGGGCGCAATAAAATCGGGGCAGTGCAGCAGATCGAGGCGCTGCCGCAGCAGTTCAACCGGGAGCGACCACTGTTCCAACCGGTGATGCGGCGGCGTCCTGAGTGTGGCGCGCTGCACATTGGACGAAACAACCAGCGGGCGCAGATGTTCCGGGTGCTGCAACGTCACAAACGTGTCATGCGCCGGCAGTGCCGTCAGCGCGGTTAAAAGCCGGCGCGTATATTCGGGAATGCCCCCACGCCGGTACGCATTGAGCCGGGCATCAATCCCTATACGCATCAGCCGGTCTCCATCACCTCAACCTCCAACCCATCGTAGGCCAGTTCTACACCAGACGGCAACTGCGCACTAACCGTGGCATGGTCAAACGAGTGGGTCATATGCACCAGCAACGCGCGCCGGGGACGCAGATCGGCAATCACCGCCAGCGCCTGATCCAGGCTGAGATGGGTTGGATGCGGCTCAAACCGCAATGCATTCAAGACCAGGACATCAAGGTCGCGCAGCAGCGCCCGCGCAGCCTCGGGCACGGCACCGGCATCGGTAACATAGCCCAGGTTGCCGATCCGGTAGCCGTTGATCATCCAGGTGCCGTGCGGAATATCGAAAGGGATGATCTGCGTCGGGCCAATTGTAAACGGCCCGGTAATCGGACAGAGTTCCAGGGCCGGGCGGGACGAGCCCTTGGAGGAGTCGACAAAGGCATAGTCAAACCGGCGACGAATATCGGTCAGCGTGTCGGGGCGACCAAAGATGGGCAGCGCACCGGCCTGCATGGTCAGCGGGCGCAGATCATCAAGACCGGCGACATGGTCAAAGTGAGCATGCGTCAACAGCACCGCGTCCAGAGCGTCAATGTGCGCGGCTAATGCCTGCATCCGCAGATCTGGCCCGGCATCAATTAGCAGGGACTGTCCGGCGTGGCGTACGAGTGCCGCAGTGCGCATACGACGGTTGCGCGGATCGGTTGAGGTACAGACCGGGCAGTGACAGCCGACAATCGGTATCCCCATCGACGTGCCGGTCCCAAGAAAAGTCAGGCGCATAGTGGTATTGGGTTGCTTCAATCCTTACAACGAGCCTGATGCATTATAGCACAGTGCCGCGGCAGGCCGGGTTGTTCCCCGCGAATGACGGCGTGCGGACGCCCAGCAGCGCGTCTCTACGGAAACCGAAATAATCCGACATTTGAGTGCGAAAATTCTTCTACCCCTTATGAAATTCTTATGCGCTAACCTTGCCGACAGTGTTATACTGAAGAAATGTTAAACTGGTTCTATGCACACTATAAGTTTTTCAGGAAATACTATGCGTTCAGAATACAATTTGCTACGAATGCAACTGCCCCTCTGGATGACGGTCCTGCTGGTGTCGCTAACGCTGATATTTGGCCTTGGCGGTGGGCTGATTGTTGGAAGTTCCCTGACACCCGCGACCAATTGTCCGGAGTCGGACGAGGTCTGCGAAGAGTTTGGCGTCTTCTGGCAAGCATGGGAACTGACACGAGAAAACTTTGTCGAACCCGAAGCGGTTGATCCGCAGGAGATGACCGAGGGCGCAATCAGCGGAATGCTCGACAGCCTGGGCGACCAGGGCCACACGCGGTTCCTCTCCGCCGAGGATGCCCGGCGGTGGCAGGAGTCGCTTTCCGGAGAGTTTGAAGGTATTGGAGCCTACCTGAATGTACGCGAAGATGGACAGGCAATTATTGTCCGGCCCATCGAAGGCTCGCCCGCCGAAGCAGCCGGCCTCAAGGCGGGGGATATTATTCTCGAAGTTGATGGCGAGAGCACGCAGGGCATGACCGTTGACGAACTGGCGGCAACCATCCGGGGGCCTCAGGGCACCGAGGTCACGCTGACCGTGATTCACCCCGGCACCGAACTGCCGGTCGATATCCCTATCGAGCGCAACCGCATCGAGGTGCCCAGCGTTACCTGGCGCATGTTGCCGAATGATGTGGCACTGGTACAACTTACCTCCTTCGCCGAGCGTTCAAGCGAGGAGATGCAGCAGGCGCTGACCGAAGCGCAGGCGGAGGGTGCCGAGGCAGTAATCCTGGATCTGCGCAATAACCCCGGCGGGTTGCTCAATGAGGCGGTCGGGATTGCCGGCCAGTTCCTGGAGGAAGGTACGCCGGTCCTGATCGAGGAAAACCGCGCAGATGAGCGCACGACAACCACGGCGCGGGCGGGTGGCGTGGCTCTGGATATTCCGTTGACCGTCCTGGTCAATCTCAACACCGCCAGTTCCGCCGAGATTGTCTCCGGGGCAATGCAAGATGCCGGCCGCGCCCAGGTGCTGGGTGTGCCGACAATTGGCACCGGCACGGTGTTAACGACCTTC
>CAKZQX010000976.1 GCA_937141995.1 uncultured Chloroflexaceae bacterium
AAAAGAATGGTCTGTTCCGCCCTGCCGGAGGCGAAATCACCTTCCAGGTCAGTGATCGCGTAACTCCTGTGAAATGAGCAACGGCGAAAGACCAGATTAGTCTTCCACCGTTGCTCAGTGCTTCGGATCGCGTGTTATGCCGGCAATGGGGAGGTCATCCCACCGGGAGCCACGACGCCGGGTGTCACCCCTTCGCCTTCAACGCCTTCCTGCCCATTGAGCTTGAAACTACCACGCGGAATGCGGTTGAGCAACTCTTTCAGCCGCTCGCCCTCCAGCGTCTCAAACTCGAGCAGCGCGTTGGACATATCGTTCAATACCGGGCGATACTTCTCCAGGATGGCCTGTGCGCGCGTGTGCGCTTCAGAGACCAGGCGATGAACTTCTTCGTCGATGGTTCGGGCGACTTCATCGCTGTAGTTACGCTGTTCGCTAATCTCACGCCCCAGGAAGATCAGTTCATCCTTTTCGCCAAAGGCAATCGGTCCCAGTTTGGGACTCATCCCGTAGCGAGTGATCATCGCGCGCGCGGTCTTGGTAACGGTACTGATATCGCCGCTTGCGCCGGTGGTAATGTCACCAAAAACAATCTCTTCCGCCACGCGCCCACCGAGGGCCATCGCCAGTTGCGCCTCGAACATCGTTGTGCTGTAGTAGCGGCGGTCCTCATCGGGGATCATCAGGGTGTAACCACCCGCCACGCCACGCGGAATAATCGTCACCTTCTGCACCGGGTTGGCATCAGGCATGGCCTGCGCAACAATTGCGTGTCCCGCCTCGTGGTAGGCCGTAATCAGTTTCTCGCGGTCGGTCATCACGCGGCTCCGGCGTTCCGGGCCACCCATCATCACGCGCTCAATAGCATCCTGAAGTTCCGCCATACCGAGCTTCTTCTTCGAGCGACGAGCCGCCAGAATTGCCGCCTCGTTGACCGCATTCATCAAGTCAGCGCCGGAGAAGCCGGGCGTCTGCTTGGCGATAACTTCCAGGTTAACATCATCCTCAAGCGGTTTGCCCTTGACGTGGACCTTGAGCACGGCAACCCGCCCACGGACATCCGGGGCATCGAGCACCACCTGCCGGTCAAAACGACCGGGGCGGATCAGTGCCGGGTCAAGCACATCGGGGCGATTGGTTGCGGCGATCAGAATGACATTGGTATTGGTATCAAAGCCATCCATCTCAACCAGGATCTGGTTCAACGTCTGCTCGCGCTCGTCGTGTGAACCACCCAACCCCGCGCCACGCTGCCGACCGACGGCGTCGATTTCGTCGATAAAGACGATACAGGGCGCATTGCGCTTGGCCTGATCAAACAGGTCACGCACGCGACTGGCCCCCACACCCACAAACATCTCAACAAACTCAGAACCACTGATTGAGAAGAACGGTACACCTGCCTCGCCTGCCACCGCCCGCGAGAGCAGGGTCTTCCCGGTTCCGGGAGGCCCCACCATCAGCACACCCCGGGGAATACGGGCACCCAGCGCGGCAAACTTGTCGGGAAACTTCAGAAACTCGACAACCTCGGTCAAGTCTTGCTTGGCTTCTTCCTGACCGGCGACATCGGCAAATGTAATAGTTGGTTTGTCGCCCGCAAACATACGTGCCCGGCTCTTGCCGAAGGAGAGCGCCTGATTGTTGCTGCCCTGGGCCTGGCGCATAAAGAAGACAAAGAAACCAATCAGGAGGAGGGTCGGAAGGAGCACGGTAAAGATGCTTAGCAGTCCACCCCATGCCGGTGCCGGTTTCACCGAAACATCCAGGACGCGGTTTCCTTCTCCATCGCTAAGATCAACCCCATACTGTGCCAGCAGGGACATAATGCTGTCGCCACTCTCGAGGCGTGAGCGGTAGGACACATCCGGCTCACTCTCATAGGTAACCAGAATCTGCTCATCCCCCGCCTGGGCTTCAATACTATCGATAAGACCTTCTCTAGCGTCGGAAATAACTTCCGCGATACCCTTCTCATTGTTTTGGTTCGAGGTTTGCCCAAAATACTGGAAAAACAGCGCCAGGGCTGCTACCAGGATGATCAAATAGACGAAACTATTCTTAAGCCAACGATTATCACCCATGCTCTCAATCCTTCTCTCCGTGGAATGATGCCGCTAATGTGGTTGTCACTAGAGTCCGCTCTAAGAACGGTTGTGGGAGTGTAGTCTATGCCAAGATGGTTGCATTATACCAAAAGCGTTTGTCAGGAGCAAGGGAGCTAGATTACACGACTACCCTATCGGTTGCTCCCGGCTTATTCGTGATTGGAAACATATACTTCGGGCTTGAGAATACCAATATACGGCAGGTTGCGGTAGCGTTCATCGAAGTCTAATCCATAGCCTACGACAAATTCATTCGGAATATCGAAGCCTAAATAGTCAACTTCCACATCGGCGCTACGTCGTTCGGGTTTATTTAAGAGCGCGCAGATCCGGAGACTGGCCGGGTTGCGCCGTAGCAGTTGACTACGCAGGTAGGCCAGAGTCAGGCCACTGTCGATGATATCTTCAATAATCAGCACATGGCGACCGGCAATATCGCTTTCCAGATCTTTGAGTAAGCGCACAACGCCGCTCGACACGGTGCTCTGTCCATAGCTCGATATGGCGATAAAATCAACCGCCAGGGGCCGTTGCATCGCCTGCATAAGATCGACAATAAACACAATGCAGCCTTTGAGTACGCCCAGCAGCAGTAGATTATCGTGGCCGGCATAGTCCCGGCTGATCTGTTCGGCTAACTCGCATACTTTTGCCTGGATCTCCTCGGCGGTGATCAATATCCGATCAATGTCTGTGTGCATCTCTGCTCCTTCTGATAGATGCCTGTATCCCTGCCCCTTATCCGTGTGGCTGATGTTCCGGTGTTACGTTTTCCCAATGTCCGACTGAATGCGAACCAGCGTGACCCACAGGCTATGTGTTGTGTGTGCGGTTGCCTGAAACCGGGCATCGGCGCGTAACCCCGCAACCCAGACGATAGCAGTCGGCGTTGCCAGAATCGGCCATGCCGCGCGCAGTTCCCGTGGTAGCTTTTGATCCACAAAGAAGTCTTGCAGACGGCGACTGCCGGGTGCCCCCGCCGGACGAAACCGATCCCCGGCGCGCCGGCGGCGAAACAGGAGCGGCCCATCGCCGGTAGCAACATCGAGAGCCACCCACCAGCGCCAGCGCTCCTCGACGGGCAGGTATGCCGGTGGAGTCCAGCTTGCCTCCGCCTGCCATGTCGTGCTAAGCGGCGTACTGCCGGGTATGCTCAGGCGGTATTCGTTGGCGGCCAGTTGCGGCAGCGTCGGCGCTGGAGAGGGGGGGATGGCCGGGGTTCGTGGATC
>CAKZQX010000977.1 GCA_937141995.1 uncultured Chloroflexaceae bacterium
ATCCGCTTCCAGGTCAGGGACCAGGTAAGCCCGGTTATTTGAACGGTATTGCCCCATGACCAACCCGTTTCAGACAGTCTTTCAGCCGATGGGTTGCCGCGCGGCGCATCCTGTGATAGGATAGACTATCCGGCGGGAATAATATAGATAACGGTTGGGTATCAATGGCAAAGCATTCGCTCAATGGTAATGAGTCCCCGGCTCCCTCCAGTCAGGCGCAGAAAGGTGGCGGAATGCGTGCGCGCATTGCCGACCTGGAAACGCAACTGGCCGAGGCGCGGCAGCAGGAAGCGGCAACGGCGGCGCGTATCTCCGATCTGGAGGCGCAGCTTTCGATCCGCCGGGCAACTCTGGGTAATGTTGCCGGGGAACGGCTCGACACATTGCTGGAGATCTGTTCCGCCCTGCTGATTATCCACGATGTTGAGTCGATTGTCCGGTTGATTGTACGCGCGGCAACCCGGCTCTTTCCCGGTACCAGCACCGCGCTACTGTTCCTGCTTGACCGGCAGGCCGACTGTCTGGCGTTGCGAGCGACCAGCGCCGAGCTTGTTCCCGATATCAGATTGCAACCGGGACAGGGTATTGCCGGGCATGCGCTCCTGTCGCCGCGGGCGATGCTGATGGTCGGGCCGGAACTGGCGCAGGGTCTGAGCAGCCTGGAGGAAGACCAGGTTGTGCAGTTACAAAAGGTCATGGAAGACTGGCCGCCCTCCAGCGCGCTGATTGCACCGCTGCGCGTCGAGACGACCCGCCTGGGCTCGCTGGTGTTGTGCAGTAACACACAGGCGCACCTGTTCCACCCGCGTGATCTGCCCTTTATTCAGACGCTGGCCGATCTGACGGCGGTTGCCATCTCCGAGGCCGAGCAACGGGCGCATGCCGCTTCCCTGCAGCGCGACCTTGCGCGGATTCATTCGCTGCACGAGGAGGCGAAAGCCCGCCTGAACACGGCGCAGGCGCAGTTGCTCCAGAGCGCCAAGTTGGCGGCCGTGGGTGAACTGGCGGCCTCGGTTGCACACGAGATCAATAATCCGCTTTATGCTGCGCGCAACAGTCTCTATCTGGTTGAGCAGGATCTGCCACAGGATGCACCGCAACGGCCTTTTCTGGATATCGCGCAGAATGAGTTGGGGCGCATTGCCCGCATCATTACCCGCATGCGCGACTTTTACCGCCCGACGAAGGCCGAACTTGCACCGACGAATGTTAACAAAATTTTAATGGAGACGGTCGAACTAGTCCAGACACACCTGCGCCATAATCAGATCGCGATCATGCATACACTGGCTCCTGACCTGCCGCTCAGTACGGCGCATGCGGACCAGTTGCGCCAGGTATTCCTCAACCTGATGCTCAATGCCTGCGATGCGATGCCGAATGGCGGAACACTGAACCTGGCGACGCGATTGCTATCTTCAAGTGATAACTGCACACCCCGCGTCGATATTCGCATCACCGATACGGGCATCGGCATCGCTCCGGAGCATCTCCCGCACCTGTTTGAGCCGTTCTACACGACCAAGCCGCACGGCACGGGCCTGGGTCTGGCGATTAGCGCCCATATTATCACCCAGCACGACGGGCAGATCCAGGTCGAGAGCACCATCGGTGAGGGCGCGACCTTCGTGATTACGCTACCAATAATTGAGTAACAAACGTACGCGGTGGACATACAAACCGGGCGTTTCACCCGATTGTCTTCCGCCCTGCCGGAGGCGGCATCCACTTCCAGGTTAGGAACCGCGACTCCTGCCAAATAACACGACGTACGCGGTGGGAGTTTGGACCACGAAAAATACGAAATGCGCGAACACCGCGAAGCTGCCAGTGCTGCCATGGATCAGGCGATCCCGCATATGGCGGGGAATATCGCCTACGGCAGGGCGGAAGATCCCATTCTCTTTCACAACATTTTGCACTATGTACAAAATGCTGTGAAAGAGATCCATAAAGCACCATGCTGCCGCAGGCGAAATGAGCCGTTACCGGGGTCAAACATCCAGCCTGGGCACCGACCGCGTAAGTCGTATCAAATAACACGAGTTACGCGGTCCCTGAACTGAAAGGTCTTTCAGCCTCCGACAGGGTGAAAGAAACCCGGTCTTTTTCAAAAACATTCACGTTGTGAATGTTTTTGAAAAAAGAATACAAGGAGTACCATACTGCCGCAGGCGATTCTGCCGTTCTCTGAATGAAACGCCCGGTTTGATGAACCACCGCGTAATGCGTGTCAAATAACAAAACCTAATTCATCTTTTTTCACCCTGACGAAGGCGGTATCCTCTTCCAGGTCAGGAACCACATAAGCCCGGTTATTTGAAAAGTATTGCCCCTAACCCCTAACGCCTGTAACCTTAGTTGTCAGATCGCCACAGACGATTGTTGCCCCTCCTCCCACACGCCGCAAACAGTCTGGTAGCATACATGCCAGAGCGTGCAAATCTACGCCCCTTCGGTGTTAACCACCCACATGCACGCGAAGGAGAAGGTTCATGCCACTGCGGCATATCGAAATTGTCGATAGTGACCCGACTGCGGCTCTGGTAACACAGCGGGGATTGCAGGTGCTTCTGGAGACCGAAGCTGAGGTCACCGTTGCGCCCTCCCCGGATGCTGCCTGGCTGCGCTGCATGAACGAAGAGGTCGATCTGCTGATTGTCGATCCCAACCCCCAGAGCCGCGCGGCAACGTCGCTGGTCCGGGCGCTCCGGGCCTACCGGCCCCACCTGCCCGTGATGGTGTTGACCGCGTACGATACGCCCCGGCTGCGCAAACATATGCAAACCCTGGGGGTGGAGCACTATCTTGCCAAGCCCATCGATCTGCTCGATTTGAAGCAGGCGGTCCATACGGCACTGGAAACGCACTATCTTACCGAGAGCCTGCCTATCGGTCACTCTGAGCCGGTATCGTAATACCGGGTGCCGCGCAACCAGTGCGGAATACTACACGACATTCAGACTGACCCATGCAGCAAATGTTGTACGACCCGCCAGGGATCTTGATCCCTGGCGGGCTCTCTTGTTGGTACAAAGTAGTGTAAAATGGATGTTATGCGGTGCATTCAGACCAGTAAGAGCATCCATATAGAACAATTGCGGTTGCAAGTAATAACTCTGGTGTATCAAAATAGTTCTTAGCAGGTCTTTGTTATACATTGTGTATTATTGCACAATATAGAGTGTCCCCACAGTTTCCATAGCGCTCTGGTGAGAGACATGCGTTATGCGGTACCGCGTACGTCGGGGCATATAACAGGCGGTACGCGGTCATCCATCCGGCGGCGCATCACGCCGTTCATCCAGGTGAACACCTGGGGTGGAACCGACCGCGTACGTCGGGTCATATGAAAATTATAGATACTGCCTTAGCATCTGTGGAGGAGACATTGCTCTTGCTCTGGTAGAGATATCACAACAATGAGTTGTCACTTGTATACGCAACGTAGTCCAGGGTTGTTTTATACTTTGCGACAAATAGCACAAATTACGATAGCCCCATCGGTTCCATATCGTTGAACGGGCTTAGATGAGAAGCAGTGTGCTGGACCGGATCTAGAAAGGGAGATAGTTGTGAGTGATGCGACCGTAGAAGAGAGGGGTGATGCGCCCGCCG
>CAKZQX010000978.1 GCA_937141995.1 uncultured Chloroflexaceae bacterium
CCGCCGTGCAGGGCACACTCCTACGCGTCGCCCGGCGCGGGCATGGCGCCGGTGCCGGCACCGCCGAAAGGGTACGTTGAGCCGGTACCACAGCTCTATGCGCGGGTGGCAGCGCTGGCGCAGATGACCATTGACGGGCTGGCGCGTCGCGGGCTGTTGAGCGAACCGGACGAGCATGCGCTGACGCAGATGGTCGCTATTGCCCGCCGGCTTCAGACGCTGGCCGAAAAGGAGTTGCGCGGCGAGCCGCTGACCGAGGAGGAGTATGACTTGATCCGCTTCTATGGGCGGGAACTGGAAGGATTGACCTTTGCAGCGGCCGATGAAGATGGCGGCACGGTAGACGAGGCCGCCGTGATCGCCGATATTGCAACCGATCCAAATGGTGGTCGGGTGCTGGAGAATGGAGTCGGGCGGGTCTTCGATATCTATGTTGTTGCGCCAATTGAGGGCCGCCTGGTGTTGACCAGAGGTGGTGTCTTTGCTCACTACGAGTTTGTCCAGCCGCTGAGCAACCGGCTGACCGATGAAGCCTGGCGCGAGATGCTGGCCGCCGGGGACGCGCCACCCCTGGCCGACTGGACTGGCAGCTTCATGGTTGCCGAGCGAATGGAGCAGACGCTGGCCGAGACGATCCGGGCATTTAACAAAAACCTGGCCGAGGCGTTCTGGTACCGCGATGTTAGCTATGTTGAGGCGTATCTGAGCGGGGCTGAACTGGAAGATACGCGCGCCTATATTAACCAGCTTCAGGCGCAGAACCAGTTTGTTGGTGCGCAGCAACTTAACCTGCATTTTCTCTCGTTCGATTTTCAGGATGCTAACCATGCGACCGTCGCCGTGCGCGAGCGCTGGACGGATACGCTCTACCAGGGGGATTACTTTCAGCCTGAACCGCCGGTCGTTGGTGTGCGTCCGCCATATGAAACCGTTGTCACCTACACCCTGGAGCGGCAGCCCGACCAGAACTGGCAGATAACGCGGATTGTACTTAATCCCGATCCACCGGCATGGGAACAGCCGTAGGAGAGCGGAGAACTAAGAACCAGGAACTGAGAACCGAGAAATCGTCTGAAAAGACCATCGTCGTTGTCATTGTACGTCACGCTTCCAGTGTAACGCCCCTGCCGTTACTGGATATAAAATATTCAGGAGTCCCGGCTTTAGCCAGTGACTGCCTGCCGGGGCAGCGGCATCCTGCCGGGAAAGCCTGATCCGGCTGAAGCCGGGACTCCTGAAGATCGATATCTGGATTAAGAACGCAAACTTCATAAGTCGGAACGCCGGTCCAGCGATGGAAGGATCGAATTTCAATGTTGAAGGACTAAAAAATGAGGATTGCGAACTGCGGATAGTGTTTCCTGTTTCTCGGCCCTTCTTTTTGTTTCCTGGATCAAAAGATGAAGCATGTTTTTCGTATGTTTTTGTGTGGTTGCATTGTTGTTCTGGCCGGGTGTACTCAGGTGGCGCAGCCGCCGGTCAGGGCTGCCCCGTCTCCCACATCTCCCGTTGTTGCTGGGCAGTGGTACCCGCTCTACACGCGCCCGGGTTGGCAGGGTGGTGCGGCACTGGATCTGCGGGCAGTGGGGGATATCATGCTGGGGCGCTTTGTCGCCCGGAGTGCGGAACAGCGCGGGTATGCCTATCCCTTTGCGCAGGTGCAGCCGCTGCTGGATGGCGATCTGACCCTCGGCAACCTGGAGAGCCCGCTGACTGACCGGGATGCGCCGCTACGTCCCGGTCCCTACCGGCTGCCCGCACCAACGGCCTTTGCTGCACCGCTCCGGATGGCCGGCTTTGATGCGCTGGCGCTGGCGAATAACCATGCGCTGGATCTGAGTGTGACCGGGTTGCAGGATGCTGTCCAGACGCTGACCCGGAACCAGATACTGCCGCTGGGTGTGGGGCCGGATGGGGCGACGGCACACGCGCCGGTGATCACCACCACCGGCGGGTTACGGGTTACGCTGCTGGCCTTCAACGATGTTGCCGATCCGGAAGATCGGCCCGATGAGGCAGCAGACTGGGGCCGCGCCTGGCTTGATACTGCCGCCCTCGCTGCGGTGCGGCAAGCGCGCGAGCAGGCTGACCTGGTGCTGATACTGGTTCACTGGGGGCACGAATACATGCCGCAGCCGTCGGCGCGGCAGCACGCCTGGGCGCGCAAGTTGGTAGGGGCGGGTGCCGATCTGGTCATCGGGGCACATCCGCATGTGCTTCAGCCGGTTGAAATGATCAAGGTGGATGGACATACCGGCTTTGTAGCCTACTCGCTCGGCAATTTCATCTTTGACCAGGGGGATCGCCCGGAGACCAGCACCGGCGCGGTGTTGCGGGTGCTGCTCAATGCCGATGGCGTGGCTCGGGTGGAGGTTGCGCCGGTGGCGATTGTTGGAGGGCAACCGCAACCGCTCCCGCTGCACAGCACGCCGGCACAGGCGGCGCTCACCGCGTTGAACGGCAAGCCGGCAGCCGGCGGTGAACGTCTGGACTCGCTCCAGGCGTGGGATTGGGATGGTACAACGGCGCATCCGGTGGAAGTGCCCCCCGATATGCCGCTGCCGGTACGGTCCCAACAGTTACAGGCTGACCTGCGCGGCGATGGGCAACCGCTGCGGGTGACGCTGGACAGCGCCGGCATTGTCGAGGTGCGCGACGGCGCAACGGCAGATGCGCCGCTGGTCTGGCGCAACGAGGAGGCCAACTGGCGCGTCACCCGGATGGCCGTGGGCGACCCGAACGACGACGGGCGGATCGAACTGCTGCTGCTGCTCTGGAAGCCGGATGCCGCTGGCGTTTTACGCTCACACCCGTTTCTGCTGGGCTGGCGCGGCGGGCGCTACCGCATCATCTGGGGCGGCTCGGCGACTGCGGTGCCGATGCAGGATCTGGCAGTTGGTGATCTGGATGGCGATGGGTGGCACGAACTGGTAGTGCTGGAGGGTGGCCGCGCTCCCGGCGATCCGGCGGAGGCAGTTTCGATCTGGCGCTGGTTCGGCTGGGGTTTCCAGCAGGAGTGGCGTGCGCCGGGAACGTGGAGTGAACTGGCGCTGGTGGATGTGACGGGGGATGGGATGCCGGAGATTATCGCTGGTGTCGGATCTACTCCTCAAACTGGTACACCACCTCGTCAAAGCTATCCACCGGAAACATAAACAGCAGGCGTAGCGTGGTCGGGCCGGGGTTGACCAGGCGATGGCCGGCGTTCGGAGCGATATAGATCGTTGCACCGGGGCCAACTGGCGAGAGCTGCCCATCGATCTCCAGTGTCCCGGTGCCCTCCAGGAAGTAGTAGCTCTCCGGCAGAGCGTGGTGGTGGCGCAGCAGGTGGGCACCGGGCGGGATCTCCAGCAGGCCCAGCGTCATGCTGCTGGTGGGTGTGCGGTCCCGGGTAAGCAGCAGTTTCCAGCGGATCGCGCTTCGGGCGCGCAATGCCGGGTCGGACCAGCTTTCCCAGGCCGTATCATCCGGATTGACGATAATGCTCGCTTCTGGTTGCATAGATCCCCCTGTTCGTGTTACTCCGCTGCGCCGGTATTCTCCGCGATCCAGTTCAGGTAGCCGGGCAGTCCGGACTGGATCGGCACCTGGACAATTTCGGGCAGGTCGTAGCTATGCTGCTGCGTCAGAAATGCTTCGATCTGGGGGTAGAGGCTGCTGCGGGTTTTGATTAGCAGGAGCAGTTCCGGGTCGTGGTTGACCTGATTATTCCAGAAGTAGTAGCTGGTGATGCTGGTGATCTGCACGCATGCGGCGAGGCGGTTCTCAACCAGCCCGGCAGCCAGTGTATCGGC
>CAKZQX010000979.1 GCA_937141995.1 uncultured Chloroflexaceae bacterium
CTCGGTCAGGAAGCTCAGATCGACATAGATGTGTGAGGGCATATCCGAGGGCAATGCCTCCACTTCGACCGTCGAGCGTACCTGGTTGACAACCCCATCGCCCCGCTCCGCCACGGGAGACTTGCCCGTCAGCGTCAGTGGCACCTCAACCGTCATCCGCTCTCGCAGGTTCACCACATAAAAATCGGCGTGCAGAATATCCCGGCTGACCGGATGGCGCTGAATATCATGCACAAATGCCGACTGGTGCGGCTGACCGGGGATGCGCAACTCCACCAGCGTTGTCCGCCCGATATCGCGGTACATTTTCGTAAAGTTCCGCTCGTCCAGTTGAACCGTAAATGGACCAATGCCCTTGCCATAGACCGTCGCCGGTAGCCACCCCTGACGTCGCAGGCGCTTCACCTTTTTGCCGACGACCTCCCGCAGTTGCATATCCAGCATATGCTTCGTTTCCATTCTCTCAGTTACTCCTCAAACTGGGTTAACATTTTTGCCGCAATCGCTGCAACCTATCCCGGCAATCTACCACAACAAGCGACCGACGTAAAGCACGCCGGTCGTTCTAACCGATCAGTGTAGCATAGAGCCGCATGTTTTTCAACTGACATGAATTACGCAGTTACGCGGTCACTGACCCGAAAGAAAATTTCGCCTGCGGCAGGGCGGAAGAAACCATGCACAATAATAAAACCCACTCCATAAAACCCCGGAGATTACACCTCAATGACACCACACCAGCCACATATTGTCTGCATATGCTATACTCAACACAATGTGGTGGGCTGTGCGTCGGAGCAGGGATTACACATCGGGGAAGCCGCACAGCACACAGATAACCTGCGCAAAACCGATTTCAGGAGGTGTGCTTCATGTTGGCCCGGTTCCACCACTGGCTGCACAATCTTACCTTTCACGATCCGCTCAAGCAGCGCCAGGCAGCGCTTATGCAAATTATGTTGCTGAGTCTGGTCGGCATCTCGTGCATAGGTGCCACTATTCCCTTCATTGCCGCAGTTCCACTCAGCTATGGACTGGTTCTGACGGCGCTGATCCTGGCAAATGTGCCGGTTGCCCTGGTTGCCCTGATCATCCTCCGGCGACACCATTTTACGACCTCGGTACTGCTGACCACCGCCGGCCTAATCCTCATTCTCACCACCCTGCTGCTTTTTACCAGTATTGAGCAGGGTGGGGCGCTCTTGTTTGCATTTGCCATCCCGATTACGCTGGCCGGTCTGCTGGCGGGACGGCGCGCGTTGATCCTGACGGTTGGAATGAGTATCTTTGGCGTGAGTATCGTTACGATAATGCTCCTGCTGCGTCTCCCCCTGGCGGGAGCACTTGCTACCGGACAGAATAGCACCGTCGGGATGCTTGGCGGCTTTGTTATCACGGCCGCGGTTATCGGCCTGTTCATGGATAGATTTAGCATTGTACTGCGTCAGGCTCTGGTTGATACCCAGACCCGCCAACAGGAACTGGAGGGATTACGCGAATCGCTGGAGTACACAGTAAACCGCCGGACAACCGAACTGCGGCGGGTGCTGGATGAAGTACAGGCTCGCGCGGCTGAACAGGAGCGGTTGCTGGCAGAAAATGAACAGCAGCGCCTGGCTATCCGTGAACTCAGTGTGCCGGTACTGCCGGTCAGCACAACCACAATGGTGATGCCGCTGGTGGGAACCCTCGACAGCGAACGGCTACGCATGCTGGAAGAACGGGCGCTGCATGCCATTCAGCGGAGTGCGACGCGCCAGGTGTTGCTCGACATTACCGGCGTGCCGGTCATCGATAGCCAGGTCGCCGCCGGGATATTGCGCCTGGTTCAGGCAGCCCGCTTGCTCGGCGCTGAAGTGATGCTGGTCGGCGTACGCCCCGAGGTGGCCCAGGCAATTGTCGGCCTGGGGCTTGACCTGGGAGAGATGCCTGCGTATAGCGATTTGCACACCGCACTACGACACACACAGTGAGTTACCGGCAGCACCTTGCCGGATTGTTGCTACCGACCATCCCTTGATAACCATTTGTCATGTTGTATTCCGGCAATACTCCACATTCTGACCGTTCAGCAAGACAGGTATTGGATACGGTGTGGTATACTGGGGTAGAATAGCCAATATGTCTGTACTGCACCATACATACCACACCCGGCAGCCAACGTTTGCGGACAACAGACATACTACAAACAGACGTACTACAGGCAGATACATCCGATCTGGTCAGGACAGCGCGTCCGGTTGCGTTGTTGACACGGCAGAGATTGGTGCCATTCCATGGAAGAGGGAGGTGAATTTTGAGCATGACCATGACAAACATTGTTGCCCAGGCGCAGGAAACCGGCTATCAGGTTGAAAAAGTTGAACAGGTTCGCAGCAATCGCTGGTTGCTGACCCTTAAAGATAGTAGTAATGCGATTATTCTTGCCCTCGTACAGCAGCGCCCCCTGGTCAGCTCGGCCGATGTGCAGGATCTGGCAGAACTGCTGCATCTGCGACGGTCGGATCGCGGCATTCTGCTGGCGCTTGGCGGCCGGTTTAGTGCAGATGCACAGCGTACCGCCCACGAACTGCGCCAGACGCAGATCCATCTTTGCACGAGTCTGCCCGCCAATCCGTCGGTCCCCCAGATGCAACCGGCGTTTGAGTCAATCTAGTACCCGACGGCGACTATAACGTTCTTCGGCGGGGGCAACCGCTGCCTGCCTGCTCCCGGATTCTGTGCTACAATACGCACGATGCGAAAACAATTATTGTCAGCCGTACAAACGCCGCAGATGCTCGATTTCATCAGCCATAGTCCCGCGCAGACAGTCCGCATTGGGCAACGCCTGGGCGAACATGTGCAATCCGGCGATCTGCTGCTCCTGCTGGGCGATTTTGGCGTTGGGAAAACCCAACTGGTCAAAGGACTAGCTGAGGGACTCGGCTCGACCGATCTGGTGACCAGTCCCAGTTTTGTGTTGATTAACGAATATCAGGCCGGTCCGGAGCATTCCGGCATACAAATCTATCATGTCGATCTCTATCGCATCGAAGATCCGGCAGAAGTGACCAGCATCGGCCTGGAAGAGATCTGGGGCGGTATGGGGGTCTGCCTGGTTGAGTGGGCCGAGCGCGCGCAGGACTGGCTGCCGGAGGAGCATCTGGCGATCCATATGAAGCACCTGAGTGAAACCAAGCGGGTGCTGCGCTTTATGCCCGAAGGCGAACGCTACCGGAACCTGGTTGAGACGTTTAAGGGAACTACGTTTGGCTAATTTAGCCCAAAAGACACATGCTACTCGCGATTGACACCTCTACCGCATTGACAGGGCTGGCCTGCTACGATCAGCACGGGCTCTGTGGTGAATGTGTGTGGGAGTCGGGGCGTAACCATACGGCCCAACTCTTACCCCAACTCCAGATGCTGTTCGAACATATCTCGCGCAGGCCTGCCGATGTACAGGTTATTGCCGTGGCGCTCGGTCCCGGTAGCTGGAGCGGGCTGCGTGTCGGTATGAGCATTGCCAAAGGGCTGGCGCTGGCGGGCAACCTGGCCCTGCTGGGCATCACCACCCTTGACGCCCTGGCGTACCAGCACCAGTATGCGGCGACCACCGTCTGCCCGCTGATTCGCCTGGGACGTACCCGTTTTGCGACGGCGACATTCCGGCGTGATGAGCAGTGGCAACGCCTGGATGAGTATCGTAACCTCTCGCTCGCGGAACTGTGTGCCGAGATTGATGAGCCGGTGCTCTTCTGCGGCGATGTTGCGCCGGATGTGCGGGAGCATTTGCGGCAGGAACTGGGCGA
>CAKZQX010000980.1 GCA_937141995.1 uncultured Chloroflexaceae bacterium
AGATCGTTAATTTGCGCCTGGATATTTCTGATTCTTTCGTCATACAGCTTCATTTCTTGTTGCAGCGATGAACGAAGATCAGATAGAGCCTGTATTTCCGGATCAACAATCTGTTGTTCCTCAACTTGTTGCTGCACAGCTTGCTGACGCGCAATATTCTCATTGATTAGCACCTGTGCAGCAGTATTAGCAAGTCGTTGTGCTACCTGCGGATTCGCGTGAGTGGCAGTAATCCGAAAGAACTGTGTATCAGGTACATATCTTGTTGACAAGCTGTTGATAACCTGTCCCTCGGACAGTGGGAGACTCGATTCCTCTATAACCATACTGGCAAATGAACGCGTTTGCATCAACTCAGAGTATGTATTCGATAGCGACTCTATAATCCTGGTGCGCTGATAGAGCAGCATCGCATCGTAGGGTGAAGATGAACTATTTGACCCCGGTCCCAGGAACAGAGTTGTACTGGTGCGATACCGAGGAATCTGTTGCATATTGTAATATGCGACTCCAACCCCACCGATAAGCAGCAGGAGAATAATCAACCAGAGACGTTTACGAATTATTTTCCAGTAACCAAGTAGTTCCATCCACGCCAACCCCTCTGCAGCGCCCTCTGGCGTACAGGAATATAGTAGGAAGATGTAGGCACTAAAGGGAAATTATGCTACCAATACTGATGAGTAAGCTAAAGTTTGTACAATAATGTCATCAGCAACAGGGCTTGCGAATTATGAATAGCAACTTATAACAAAGCAATATGAATATCAACTAAATGCATATCACATATCGCACTACACCACTATTTTGTAGATTCACCCTCATTACGGCCAACTATATCAGCACTTACGGGTTTCGTCAACCGTTTTTCGCTTGTTGCAATGATTGTGTAATGTCTAGATTTACTCATAGTGGGTAACGCACAAATACGCAGGTTGTGCGCCGGCTGTATACATTCCTGCTCTGGGCAAGCATTTACTGCCTGACATAATTCATAATAACTCACAGGAGTTACGCGGTCTTGACCTGACAGACAATTCCGCCCTGCCGCAGGCGAATTGGGCTTGCATCGGGTGAAATGCCCAGTTTAATCGCCGACCGCGTAACTCCTGTAACTCAGTAACCATCGTCCGCTGGTCTGACATTTTGCATCAGGTTGAGTGCAACAAAGGGGTGCGATGAATGGTGTAGAGATATTGCTGCAGTAAAGTGCTAATGTGCTTATTTTACTCTTTCCGCCGGATTTGTCCAACCGACAACTCCAGCGGCACCTGGCGATCATTGAGCAGCGTCAGCAGCACGCGTACCCGGTCATTGCCGCTGAGACGTGTGTCGAATATCGCTTCACAATCAGCAAAAGGGCCACTCTTGATCAAAACCGTGTCACCCGGTTTGACGTTATAGAACACCTCGCCCCCGGCATTATTAATTGCATCCACATGCCGGCGGATTGCGGAAATTAGTTCATCGGGAACATCGGATGGAGTATCACCGCAGCGTACCAGGCCATTGGCAAAGGGCATCCAGGTGAACGTTGACTGACTGACCTGATCCAGGTCAACCCGCACAAACAGGTAGCCGGGAAAGTAGGGCTTGACCTGGCGCGCGCGCGGATTAGCCGGTTGAGCCAGAATGCGCGGATAGAATGCTTTAAACCCGTGCGATCGAACCTGTTGCCATACCGCGTCTTCCTTGCGTGGTTTGCTATGCAGCGCATACCATCGCTCCAGCATACGAAAGCCCTCCGTAGCTATTCATTACCGTCTATGCAGTTCAGCTAAACAATGTGAGAGACAGAACAAACGATAGTAAAAAAGCGCGTAAATGTGAATAGTACTATGGGACTGATAGATACTAGTACTTCCGCCCAGGTAGGTAACAGTCCAGTCATACTCGACTTCTATACCATGGCGTTACTATGGGACACAGGCGTACTACCCAGGGTACCGTCGCCCTACTCTCATCATTTGCAAACAACACACCTCGCTGTTATACGACACGCGTTACATGCTCCCTGACCCGGAAGAGCCCGCTGCCGCAAGTGCGGCAGAACAACCCTGATCTTCTTCACAAAAAATCCACTTTGTGAATTTTTTGTGAAGAAGCATAAAACAGTACCACGCTGCCGCAGGCGAAACCGGCTTTTGGGTCCGGCATCGGGCCGGAACAGTACGCACCGCGTAACTCATGTTATGTGACACGGTCAGGACCGCATTCTGTGTTTTACCAGGCCGGAACAGGCCAAACCACGTAAGTCCTCTATTTGCCCAGCGACGGCTGGTCGCCTGCACATCGGCAGCCGGCCCCAATGCCATGCTCTATATATGCGAACGCGCTGTAATGGGTGATTTTATGTCATCAGGGTTGCCGGAAGATTACATCGAGGGTCTGATCCCGGGCCAGATCCAGATCGACGACAAGCGAATGTTCGGATACTCTGACAGGAACGGGAGCAGCCGAGATAAGGGTTGCCTGGGGGGGAAGATCGATCTGGAGTGTGACCGGGATTGCTTCGCGCCCGGACTGCTTCTGCAGTTTGAGACGATAGTGCCGGCCATATGCCTCATCCGTCAGCACACCCGGCGGAAGCCGATAGCGCAACACGGTTGTGCGGGTCTCACCAAAGGGTACGACCAGGAAGGTACTGAGTGTGTGTGTTCCGGCCTCGCCCTGACTGACGGTAACGGTACCAGTATCGCCCCGCCCGCTGAGCATCCACTCACCGGGAACGGGATTGGTGCGGATACCGACCAGCCGGCTGCCTCTGGGTACCAGCACACGCAGATAATTCCAGTAGCAGTTATCCGCTACTTCTGCATAGCGCAGTGGTCCGGCATCAGCCCGCCACTGTCGGCATGTGCCGGTTGTGTTCAGACGGTTGGTGTGGTTGATTGTCAACGTCGCCACCGGCGACCGGGGATCGCTCAGATCAACCGCATAGGCCATACGCTGCTCAATATGTCCATTGACCTTGTTATAACCCACATTCGCGTCAACCACCAGCAGGAAGTCGGACGCTCCCGGCTGCACCGCGCCGTCCCACTCACGCCGCGCGAGGAACGCCGCCGCATCGGGCTCCTGCGTATAGAGCAGCAGGTGCCGCTCATCCAGCGCCTGCCGAAATGCCTGCATCAACGCCGGCGCATCCATACGTTCCAGGTCGGCATCAAGTTTGGTAATCATCGCCTCAGCCAGTTTGCCCAGGTATGCTTTGCGTTCCTGGCCGGGCTCCGCTTCGAGTTCCCGGTCAAACTCGGTCTGAATATACTGCTGCAAATTGTCGGCAGAGACCGGTTCGGCAACATCCGGCACGGCCAGCGGACCGGTCACGGCCAGCAGCAGTTGCATAGCTCCGGGAGTCGCCGCAATCACCCCATCAACCGTGCGTCCCTGCCCACGCTGATAGAGATCCATCGCAACATGGGCCGTGGTCGGAAAATCAGGTGACCAGTTGGCATCTTGCAAGGCCCAGGGATCAATATGCATATAGCGCCGCAGTGGGTTGGGTGCTGCCGGATAAGGACCGGCGGCAAAATCATTGACACTGCCAGAATGTTGTAATGAAAACTCGGCAACGCGACCGCCTTTTAGTGTTAGAATGCCCGCAGCACCGATGAAACCGCCGGTTGCCCGCAGTTCATCCGGATTTTGCGCCAGAAAGAGGTAATCGCGCGGGCCATTGGCCCCGAGCATATCAGGCAGAATCGGCACCAGATCAAGCGTGTCCCGGGCCAGTGGCAAAAATGTTTCGACCGGCGCGAGATAGCCCCGCACGCGCGGCGACAAATGATCAA
>CAKZQX010000981.1 GCA_937141995.1 uncultured Chloroflexaceae bacterium
CCATGGGATTTCTTTGTTGAGACGTTTGCCCAGGAGCCGGCCCCCTATGCCGCATTTGTAGACACGGGCGAGTGGGCTATCTGTAGTGCGTCGCCGGAACTGTTCCTGCGACGTGAGGGCGCGCAGGTGGAGTCGCGGCCAATGAAGGGCACGGCGGCGCGGGGATTGTGGTTTGAAGATGATTGCGCCCGGGCCGCAACGCTCCATGCTTCGGCCAAAGAGCGGGCTGAGAATGTTATGATTGTGGATATGGTGCGCAATGACCTGGGGCGGGTTGCGCTGACCGGCAGTGTGCAGGTGCCGGCGCTGTTCGCCGTCGAGCAGTATCCAACTGTCTGGCAGATGACGTCCACCGTGCGGGCCACCACTCAGGCCGGGTTGGATCAGATTCTGCAAAGCAGCTTCCCGCCGGCATCAATTACGGGCGCGCCGAAGCGCCGCGCAATGGAGATTATTGCCGAACTGGAGTCAACGCCGCGACATATCTACACAGGGACCATCGGTTTTATGGCCCCCGGACGGCGCGCACAGTTCAATGTTGCCATCCGCACAGTGCTGTGCCGACCAGCCGACCGTTCTGCCGAATATGGCGTTGGGGGCGGCATCGTGTGGGACTCACACCCGGCGCATGAGCAGCAAGAGTGCCGGACGAAGCAGCAGGTGTTGCAACCCCGCCGGTATGACTTTGACCTGCTGGAGACGCTGCGCTGGTCGCCCCACGCGGGTTACTGGCTCCTGGAATATCACCTGAAGCGGCTCGCGCAGTCCGCCGCCTACTTCGGCTTCGCGGTTGAGTTGCCGCGCATCCGCGCGGAATTGGACAGCATCGCGGCCGGGTTGCCGTCTGCCCACCATCAGGTACGCCTGGTTGTCGCCCGCAGTGGGGCATTCCACTGCCGGGCAACGCTGCTGGAAGCGGGCGCACTGCGCTTTGGTGATCTTACGCTTGCCCGGACTGCGGTTGATGCGAATGAGCCGTTGCTCTACCATAAAACCACCAATCGTCGCATCTATGCGCACGCACTTGAATTATCACCGGGCAGTGCGGATGTGCTTCTGTTCAATCAAGCGGGGGCGATCACCGAGTCGACCATCGCCAACGTTGTTTTTGCGATCAACGGCGTGTTCTGCACACCGCCAGTACAATCGGGCTTATTGCCGGGTACCTATCGCGCCTGGTTACTCGATCAGGGCCGGGTTTGCGAAAGAGTTGTGACGATTGAACAGGCGTATCAAGCCACGACGGTCTATCTCCTGAACTCGGTCAGAGGGCTACACCAGGTCAGGCTTACGTGAATGCCGGCTGCGGGCAATGCCGGTAACCGGCACAATCCAGACCTGCGCATGCGGGCGCTGCGATGCAGCCTGCAACCTTCCCCCGGCGTGTCGCGTCGTATGGGCAGGAAAACGGCACGAACATCCGCAGTTGTGCCGGCCGTTGTACACAGGCGCGGCAGACCGCCGCTCCTGCAATAGTTCTAACGAAGATCAAGGAGAGTTATCATGCAGGGTAAACGCATTGTCCGTCCGCACGAGCGGATGTTTGCCGGGGTTGCGAATGGTCTGGCGGCTTACTTCAATATCGATCCGGTTCTGGTACGGCTGGGCTTTGTCGTGCTGTCGCTCATCAACGGCATTGGGATCGCGGTCTATCTGATTCTCTGGCTCCTGTTGCCCTCCGCCGACTCCAGCGCGCCCGATACGCGCGGTCATGTCCAGGAGAATCTGAATGAGATGCAGGGCGCGGCCGAACGGTTCCTCGCGCGAGTGCGGGATGTAGTTCAGCAGTTTGCGGAGCAGTTGCGCGGTACCTCCCATAATAATCATCAGTAGGACTTTTGCATAAGTCATTCTGAGGGTAGGGCAGAGTCTCGCCATACCTGAGCCGAAACTCTGCCCTATCATCGTGCAAGTACACCATATTGACCGGGTGACAATGCCGCAAAACATCGCCCAGCATACCTTTCAGGAAGCGGTTTATCCGCACTATCCTGATACGATCCCCCATCGTGCCATGCGAGTTGCGTATTCGCATCCTTTCCGCTATACTGCCGGCGGTCCGGATACTGTAAGAGAAGTAAGTTACCTGTGGATCATACACCGCGCAACTCACGCTATCGTCAACTTCAGGAGCGCCGTGCAGCGGCTGCACGGCGGCGTAGACGCGTTCTCTTCGCCCTGGCAATTGTGGCCCTGCTGATGGCCGGGGCAGTATCGCTGCTGCGTTCGCCGACAGACCAGGTGGCCCAGACACCCGGGGCCGAGCCGACAGTCAGCGGGCAGAGCCTGCAACCGCTGATTAATACAGCGACACCATCCGCTCCCGCTACCTCATTCGAGGATGTCCTGCCCGCTATTGGTGCGGCCGGCGCGATGGCAACTCCGCCGCCGGTCCCAACGCTGAACCCGTCCAATCCAATCTTCGATTCGCAGCGCTTCTCATATGAGCCGGGCTTCTACCAACCCGAGATCCAGGCATTCCTGGATGCCCAACCGGGTCCGCTGAAAGATGTGCGCTTTCAGATTGGCGACCGTTCGCAGTCCTTTGCCGAGGTGTTGAACGGCATGTCCAGTCTTTACAGCCTGAACCCAAAAATCATGCTGGCACTGATGGAACAACAGAGCCGGCTTCTCTCCACTGCCGAACCTTCGCCCGAGCAGATGAGTTGGGCTCTGGGCTTTCGCGGTGAGGACGAACGGCGGCAGGGATTGTACCAGCAGTTCTACTGGGGCATAATTGAACTGCGCCATGCCGTACGCGACTATACCATTTCTCCCGGCGATGCGCTGCCGGAGCTCGTCTTTGCCGAGGATGAGCGGCAGCAGCCACCGCCCGATATTAGCCTGACGCGCTATGCCCTGGCGCGCGTGCTTGCACCAACCACGACGCCCGATCAGTTACCGGCCAAACTCGATGAGTTCCTGCGCACCTATACGCGCCTGTTTGATGATCCGCGCCTCCCGCCAACCGGCCGGCCGCAACCGGCAAAGCCGTTTCTCACCAACCCGATGGAGGTACAGACGCGCGTCACATCGTTCTTTGACCACGATACGCCGTTCCTGCGGCAAAATGGCTCGCTGGTTTCGTTCTGGGGACTCCGGGAAACGCTGCTCTCCTACGATGGGCATACCGGATGGGACTATGGCATGCGGCCACCCGATCGGGTACTGGCGGCGGCTGACGGTACGGTAGTCTTCGCAGGTAACTCGGATGATGGCTGCTTTACCCCCGCGCGTGGTGTCATTATCGATCATGGTAATGGCTACCGCACGCTCTACTGGCATCTCAGCGAACTGTTTGTCGAAACCGGTCAGTCGCTATCGGCGGGTACACCGATTGGCGCGGCGGGTGCCTCCGGCTGTGCGTTTGGTCCGCATCTACACTTCCAGGTGCAATATCTCGGGCGTGATGTTGATCCGTACGGCTGGTGCGGCAGCGAGCCCGATCCCTGGGCCGACAGTCCGGCCGGGCAGATCAGCGTGTGGCTCTGGGATGATATGCCCTCCCCCTGTGCGCCCCCCCCGTCGAATATTATTGTTGTTGATAATAGCGCGCCGGGATTTGCCCAGAGCGGTGACTGGCAGACGATAGAACCGGGCTACGACGGTGGCGCGCTCTTCGCTGCTACACGCCACAGCGGCGATGACAATCAGCCCTGGCAGACGCGCTCGCTGGCGACGCCCTCCGTGGCAATCTGGCGGCCGGAACTGCCCCATGCCGGGCAGTATCGGGTGCTGGTCTATATCCCCTATGTGCTCAACGGCCTGGACGACTCTCGAGCCGTACGCTACCATGTACGTCACCAGGAGGGCGAAACCGAGGTTTTTGTCGATGGTGAGGCGTACGCCAACGGCTGGGCCGACCTGGGTGTCTATGCCTTCGACCCGGCAGGTGATGCGCTCGTCAGCATCAGTACCCTGGCGGGTGACAATGGTCGGGGCGTGTGGGCCGATGCTGTAGCCTGGGTACCGGTGCAGTAGGTCTCCAGGGAGCCTCCGCTCCGCAGTTCACGCCGATCCCGATCTTCCTCCCTTCACTTCACATTCAGTACGGCACCCTGCGCCTGTGTAGGCAGGGCAACCTGCCTACATTTATTCCAGATATTCCAGATACTTGGGTGTCCTCACAAATATTCGTTGTCGCTTTCATAATTGAGACCGCGTAACTCGTGTAATTTACACGAGTTACGCGGTTAACATGCAAACCAGACGTTTCACTCGATCCTGCCGGAGGCGAAATACGCTTTCGGCTCAGTGACCGCGTAACTTGTGTAAGTTACACGAGTTACGCAGTCGGTTCCCAACCAGGCGTTTGCCTGGACAAACGGCCCGATTCG
>CAKZQX010000982.1 GCA_937141995.1 uncultured Chloroflexaceae bacterium
CAGGGCACCCCGCATGCCGTGGGACCGACGCGAATCAGCTTTTCAGACAGTCTCTGAGAACCGGATACACGGGCGTGGCTGTGGTATGATACTTACACATAAATGCCGAACACAATTAGAGGAAGACCTATGACCACGAATGAAGTCCAGACCCACACCCTGCCCAACGGTATGCTGGTGTTGACGAAAGAGGTGCATACCGCACCCGTTGCCACCTGCTGGATCTGGTACCGGGTGGGGGCCCGGAACGAACCGGGTGGCCTCACCGGGATCAGCCACTGGGTTGAGCATATGCTGTTCAAGGGCACGCCCACCGTCCCTCGGGGCGCCCTCGACCGCATTATTGCCCGGAATGGCGGCACCTTCAACGGCTTTACCTGGATTGATTTTACTGCCTATTTTGAGACGCTACCGGCCGACCGGATCGAGCTGGGATTGCAGATTGAGTCGGATCGCATGATCAACTCGCTGTTTGGACCGGAAGAGGTCGAAAGCGAGCGCACGGTCATTATTTCGGAACTGGAAGGCTATGCCAACTATCCCGAAACCTGGCTCGACGAGGCGGTCAAAGCGGCGGCCTTCACCGCGCACCCCTACCACCACCCGGTGATCGGCTACAAGCATGACCTGCTGGCGATGACCCGCGAGAACCTCTACAGCCACTATCAGACCTACTACATGCCCAACAATGCCGTGCTGGTGCTGGTCGGCGATTTTCAGACCGAGGCAATGCTGGCGCTGGTTGAGCGTTACTTCGCCGATCTGCCCGCCGGTCCCGCGCTGCCCCAGTTCTACGCGGTTGAGCCGGAGCCCCAGGGCGAGCGCCGCGTCAAGATCCAGCGCCCCGGTCCCGCCGAGTATGTGCAGATTGCCTATCTTGCGCCCGACTGTCGCAACGCCGACTTCGCGCCGATGGCGGTGCTCGATGCGGTGCTGAGTGGCGCAAAGGCACTCACCTCGATGGGCGGCTCACAGACCAACCGTAGCGCCCGGATCTACAAAGCCCTGGTTGAGACCGAACTGGCGAGCGGTGCCGGGAGCAGCTACATGCCCTCGCGTGATCCCTACCTGTTTGAACTGGCCGCCACGGTGCGCGATGGGCACAGCGCCAACGAAGTTGAACTGGCGCTGCTGGAAGAGATTGCCCGCATCCAGCGCGACGGCATCAGCGCGGAATAACTGGCGAAGGTCAGCAAGCAGTTGCGGGCGCAGGTGGCCTTCGGGCGCGAGAGCGTCACCAACCAGGCGCTCTCGCTGGGCATGTGGGAAGTGCTTGACACATACAAGCGGGTCGATACGTTGATGGACGAAATCGCCGCCGTGCGTGCCGACGATGTCCAGCGGGTAGCCCAGACCTACCTGACCGAGAAGCGCCGGGTGGTCGGGCATTTTCTGCCCACCGACATGGCCTGAGCGGACTGTAAGGAGTTTTTCATGCAACTGTTCCCTTCTACGATACCCGCGGCAAGTCCGGCGGGCGGGGCGAGTGGCATTGCCACGGCCACCCGCCACCAGTTATCCAATGGCATTGTCGTGCTGATCCAGCGCAACCCGAGCAACCCGACGGTGCGGGTGCGGGGGGAAGTGCGCGTGGGCGCGATCAACGAGCCGGCAACCCATGCCGGCCTGGCGGTCTTTACCGGCGCGGCGCTGATTCGGGGCACGCCCAACCGCACCTTCCAGCAGATCTCCGCCGAGACGGAAGAGCGCGGCTGTAGTGTCAGTTCCGGCGGTGGGCAGCACAGCAGTGGCTTTAGCGGCAAAGCGCTGGTTGAGGATCTGCCACTGGTGCTGGAGGTGCTGGCCGATATTGTGATCAATCCGACCTTTCCTCCCGATGAGATTGCCCGGCTGCGCGGTCAGTTCCTCATGAGCCTGCGCGAGAATGAGCGGGACACCCGCTCGCAGGCCAGTCGGGCGGCGCGCGCGCTGCTCTACCCCGAGGGGCATCCCTACAGCCGCCTCTCCAGCGGGACCATCGAGACAGTGCAAACCATCACGCGTGATGATCTGGTCGCCTTCCATCAGCAGTACCATCCGGCGGCGACAACCATTGCCGTTGTGGGCGATGTCGAACCGGCTGCGGTTATTGCCGAGTTGGAGCGCACCTTTGGCGTCTGGGAGAGCGCAGCGACACCACCCGTGCAGGAGTTGCCGCCAGTACCGCCGCTTAGCGGCATGCAGCGGCGCGATGTTGATGTGCCGGGGAAAGTGCAGTCGGATGTGATCTGGAGCGTGCATGGCCTGGCTCGCAGTGACCCTGACTACTACCCGGCGATGATGGGCAATATGATCCTGGGCCGTCTGGGGATGGGTGGCCGCCTGGGGGAAAATGTGCGTGAGAACCAGGGCATGGCCTACTATGTCTACAGCGGGCTGGAGGCCGACCTGGGGGCCGGGCCCTGGGCGGCGGTGGCGGGCATTAGTCCCGATAATGTCGAGCGGGCAATTCAGGCGATCTTGCATGAGATCGAGCAGTTTAAGCAGGAGGGCCCCACCGATGAGGAACTCGCCGATGCTAAAGCCTACCTGACCGGCAGCCTGGTGCTGGGGCTGGAGACCAACGACGGTATCGCCGGGACGCTGCTGGCGATTGAGCGCTACGGGTTGGGCCTGGACTATATCGACCGCTACCCGGACATTATCAACGGCCTGTCTCATGAAGATATTGTCACCGTTGCGCGGAAGTATCTCTCAACGGAGAACTGCGTGGTGGTGGTGGCAGGACCGCTATAAGCGCAGAGCGGGGGAGCGCAAAGCGCAAAGCGCAAAGCGCAAAGCGGGGGAGCGCAGAGCGGGGAAGCGCAAAGCGCAGAGCACAGAGTGCAGAAGGTAGCAGAGTGAGAGACGTGGAGCACAGCGTTCAGAATTTACAGAGAATAACATATCGCGTGCTCCACGTTTTTTACCTGATGTACCAGTAAAACCGAAGATACACATCATGACGACGAGCGGCGAATATAAACACGATAACTTGCGTGATAGAACAAAAGCGTACGCCAACCGGATTATTCGGTTATACACGCATATTCAGCAAAACTGCCATTTCAATGATGCCGCTCTCGTAATTGCTAAACAACTTCTACGTTCGGGTACATCGGTTGCCGCTAACCACCGCGAAGCACGCCATGCGCGGAGTAAAGCAGATAAGATATCAAAGTTTCATATCATGCTTCAAGAACTTGAAGAAAGCGCTTTGTGGTTAGAATTAATTATCGATAACGATATGGCACCGCAAGAAGGTTTGCAGGAATTGCTGAGTGAAACGAACCAACTCATTGGTATCTTTGTCACGAGTATCAAGACCATTCAGGCTTAGAAGGATAAAGGTTAGGTTTGTGTCACTACTCTATATCGTACTGCGCTTGTGTTCTGTGCTCGTGCTCTGTGCTCGGTGCTCGTGTTCTGCGCTCGTATTCTGCGCTCGTGTTCTGCGATCGGCGCTTGTGTTCTACGCTCGTGTTCTGAGCTCGGTGCTCGTGTTCTGCGCTTTGCGTTCTGCGTTCTGCGCTTTACGCTCTGCGCTTTGCGCTCTCCGCTCAATTATTCCTCAAGTGAAGCTAATCCCTCGCGCAATGCATATAGGGCGGCCTGGGTGCGGCTGGCAAGGTGTAGCTTGCTCAGGATGTTGCTGACGTGGGTGCGCACCGTCGCCTCGTTAATCACCAGTTGTTCGGCAATGTCCCGGTTGCTCAAGCCCTGGGCCACCTGGCGCAGCACCTCGACCTCGCGCTCGGTCAGTGGTTCGACGGCGGGAATGCGCTCCGCCGGGTGGGCCAGTTCGCGCAACACCCGCCGCGCAATCGTCGGGTGCAGGGAGGACTCGCCATGGTAGACCTGACGAATCGCCTGAACCAGCTCCTCCGGCTCGGAGTCCTTCAGCAGGTAGCCGAGCGCCCCGGCCTTGATCGCCGGGAAGACTTTATCGTCGGTGCCAAAACTGGTCAGGATGAGGATGCGTACAGCCGGGAGGCGCTCCGTGATTTGCCGGGTAGCCTCGATCCCGCTGAGTTCCGGCATCACCAGGTCCATCAGGATCACATCGGGCTGGAGCGCTTCCGCCTGGGCCACCGTTTCGGTACCTGTGCGTGCCTCACCCACCACCTCCATCCCGGACTCCGTCGATAGCAAGGCACGGATACCTTTGCGGACAATCGACTGATCATCGGCAATCAGAATACGAATCGGTGACGCTGACATAAGTTAGCTCTCTCCCTGCTTCCAGGCCGGATGTTCCAGAACGCCAAAGGTGCGCTGGGCCATGCGCTCGCTCTGCTGCTTTGCCCGCACCCGCACCGTGGTGCCCTGGCCCGGCGTGCTGCTGATGGTCAACTC
>CAKZQX010000983.1 GCA_937141995.1 uncultured Chloroflexaceae bacterium
GGTTCTGCTATTTGAAAAGTATTGCCCCATGACCAACCCGTTTCAGACAGTCTCTCACAGTTGATATGCAAACCGGACGTTTCACCAGATGGAAGCCCGCTTCGCCTGCGGCAGCATCGCGGCGTTCGTTCATGTCGCGGCGTTCGTGGTTCAAACGCCCACCACGTAACTCCTGTAATCTGAAAGATCACCACTCACCAATCCCCATTTCCCGAACCCAGTTGTGACAGTAGCTGTCACACATATGTGCTAAACTCATACCATCGTGAATGCGATTGCAGCAGCAGGAAGCATACCAGAGCGAGGTGAAGTATGGCACAGCGAGTGAAAGAACGCGCAACTGCGCAAAATCTCCAGGCGGCATGGGAGCAGCGGGTGCGCACCGGGAACTTCAGCACAGCGATTACCGGCACACGCGAGGTACGCGTGTTTGGCAAGGCGGGTGATGCGCCGGTAACATTTCCTCAACTCCGCGCACCGGCCCCCGGCGAGACACTTGACGACCTGCTTGAAGGGCTGGCTCCCGATGAGCGCTGGGCGCTGACCCATGTTCAGCGCGTCGTTGACGTGCATCGCGCCGGCGGCCGGCAGACATTCGCAGTTCCGCGCGGTCAGGGCGGCATGGGAACGACAATGCCGCAGTTCGATCCCTGCGCAAATAGCGATATCCTGATTGTCTCGCAGATCACAGGCGGGTAACACCCGGTCAGTCGCAGAACCACCGATGCACACTGGTCATTTCCAACATCGGTGGTTCACAACTATTCGCCAGGTTATTTTGAAGAGTGGAAGGATCAGCTACCCATGCCCAGTCTGCGCGCCGGTGACTATGATCTCGTTATGGCAATCCAGTCCCCGCGCGATGCCGATCGCTGGTATCGCGTGCTCGCCGGCCGGTACACAGCTACAACCAGCCTCTCCTGCGACTGCCCCGCCTGGATCTACAATCGCACCGGCAATCGTACCTGCAAGCATACTGCCTTTGCTGCGGAGCGATTACAGCCGACCACCCCGACACCAACCCTGACCATCCCCCGCATGCGGCTGGATCATCCGTTCATCGGCGCAACCCGGACGCAGTGGGCGCCCCTGCGCCAGTTTGTCCCCGCTGATGGCTGGGAATTGCATGTGGCGCGGGTGCAGATTGGCTCCGATGCGTTTCGCCTGATTGAGATGCGCGCCACTGGTCCGGACGGCATGCGCGCTGCCGGCACCGTGGCCCTGGCCGAACAGCATCACCAGACAGTTGGCGCGCAGGCCACCGCCATTGCCGGGTGGTCCGGTTATGCAATCGCGGCGGCATTCTGTCGCCAGGCCGGGGTACCGCTGACGGGGGAACCACCGGCACACTACCGGCTTGATCGTACCGCATCAGACCGCCGGCAAACCGGGGCGCAACCGGCAACCGACGACACCCGTGCTATTCTACAGATCGGCAATCAACGCGACCTGGGCGATGGTCTGACCCCCACCCAGCGGGCCGAAAATACCCTGCGGCTCTTCCTGGGCGCAACCACCTACGCCCTGCTTGAACAACGACACTTTCTGGATGTTTCGAGCGGCCTGCGACCCGACCGGGTCTACCGCATACGGCGCGATCCCCAGAAGCGCTACGAGCGCCGCATCCGCGTCTTTGAGGGCGGACGATATGTCAACGACTTCTGTGTGGTGCGGGCGCAGTCGGTTCCGGAAGCCGATCACTACCTCACGGTCTATTTTGGCCTGATTGCAAATGAGGCATGGGTCTTATCCGTGGTTGGACACGGAAATGTGTTTTCCCCCTGGAGTGATGGCGGTGAGCGCGAAACCGTTCCCGCCGTCTGGCAACCCCGCACGGCTCCCACAGTGGCTGCTTGACAGATTCGCCGAAACCCAGCATATATATAGAGAACAGAGAACAAAGGAACAGAGAACAGAGCGCACCTGGTGCATATTCATTGAACAACATGTTTGTTCTTTGTCCTCTGGTTGTCTGTTCGTTGGGTATTCATGCAGCGTATATTGCCTGTCCGTAGATCAGTGCCATTGTAGTTTTGGGAGCGTCAATAGTGAAGTCAAAGTTGAAGATTGCCATGATTAGCTCGGAGTGTGTTCCCTTTGCCAAAAGCGGCGGTCTGGCCGACGTGGTGGGAGCGCTACCAAAGGCATTACAGGCTCTGGGACACAAGGTTATCGTCATTCTACCGGGATATACCCACAATGGTCATGTGAACAATTTGCGTCCATTTCTTAGCCCGATGGGCGTCTGGATGGGGGACATTGAGGAGTGGTGCGCTGTGCAGACGACGGAGCGCGACGGCGTTACCTTCTACTTTATTCAGTCGGATAAGTATTTCGACCGCTACGCGCTCTACCATGATGCCGATTTTAATGATTATCAGGACAATCCGCGGCGCTTCGGGTTCTTTACCCGCGCGGCGCTACAGCTCTGTCGGGATATCGGTTTTGCGCCTGATATTGTTCATGCCCACGACTGGCAAACCGCGCTGGCCCCGGCCTATCTCAAAATCTGGCATTGGGATGATCCGGTCCTGAACGAGGCGGCCAGTGTCCTGACTATTCATAACATCGCCTACCAGGGCGTCTACAATGCCGCGCACTACGGCTACCTGGGGTTGCAGTGGAGTAATTTTACCCCCGACAAATTTGAGGACCATGGTCAGGTTAACTTCCTCAAGGGAGGCATCTACTACGCAGACCTGGTCAACACCGTCAGTCCGACCTATGCGCAGGAGACGCGTACGTCGGCGTTTGCCCATGGCCTGGCTCCCTATCTGAATAAAAAAGGTGATGACTACATCGGGATTATCAACGGGGTTGACTATGACCACTGGGATCCCTCCGTGGACAACCTCATCCCGGCGCGCTTTTCACGTCGCAGCCTGGCGGGGAAGGCGGCCTGCAAGCGCGAACTGCAGCGGCGCTTGCTGCTCGACGATGAACCGGATGTCCCGATTATTGGCATTATCAGCCGGCTGGTGCATCAGAAGGGGTTGGATCTGCTGGCCCAGGTTATCGAGCCGATTGTGCATAACATGCATGTGCAGTTTGCGATCCTGGGTTCGGGCGACAAAGGTCTGGAGTGGTATTACGGCGGGTTGCCGGCACGCTATCCCGGCGAGATTGGTAGCTTTATCGGCTACAACAACGAACTGGCCCACTGGATCGAGGCCGGGTGCGACTTCTTCCTGATGCCGTCACTCTTCGAGCCCTGTGGCCTCAACCAGATCTACTCGTTGCGCTATGGTACGCTGCCGATTGTCCGCGCAACCGGCGGCCTGGAGGATACCGTGCAGCAGTATGACGAGGCCACCGGTACCGGCACCGGCTTTAAGTTCTGGGAGCCGAGCGCACACGCGGTCTATCACACCGTTGGCTGGGCGGTCAGCACTTACTACGACCGCAGGCACCACCTGAAGGAGATGGTTCGCAGCGCGATGGGGCAAAACTTCTCCTGGAAGCGGAGCGCCCAGCGCTACCTGGAAGCCTACTCCCAGGCGACGGTGAATAAGATCTTGACGTTGGGGTAGCGCTCTGGAGTGCGGCAACCCTGCTGCCGCACTCCGCTGTCACAACGTAATGCAACAACTCAGCCGGAGTTGCCGGAGTTACTTTTACACTATCTCTGCGTTCTCTCTGGCTCGGATAATAAATCAGTATCAGAGGGGAAGCTTTTGTGGTAGGGACGCGCTTCTGCGCGTCCACAGCCCATCCCGCTGTGGGAAATGGTGAGGTACGGAGATACTATTCGCCTAATTCCGTGCCGCCATTCCGGCCGTCAGCACTCCGACATACTGCTGAAGTTCGGTCAGATCGGGCGCATGGGGCACCGTTTGCGTGTACTGTTCGAGATCTTCCAGACCATGCACCACCTGGCCCACCTGCACGCGCAGCAGACCCCGATCCCGCACTTCCAGAATATCGTCAGGGTCAAGCAAGAGCAGCCGTTCAACGGTTGCCAGCGCGCGGGAAAAATCTTTGCCGGTGAGGTAGGTTTGCTTGAGGTTCCGCAGCATACGCGAGAGAATGGCCCGTTTGGAGGGTGGCTCCATCACCTGCTGCATCAACGTGGGCGTCGCGCCGCCATAGGCCGTCGAGACCTGCTGCTCGCACTCGCTCCAACTCCAGAGCCGCCCACCGTTAAACGGATCAACAAAGATCTCTTCGTTGCAAGTGCTGTAGCGCGTAATAAAATGCCCCGGCAATGCCACCCCGCTGATCGGCAGTCCCAACCGCCAGCCAACCTCCATATAAATCACCGACAGCACAATCGGCAACCCGGTGCGCGTCTCCAACACCCGGTCAAGAAAGCTGTTGGCGGGGTTATGATAATCGGCAACATTGCCCCGAAATCCCAGTTCCGTGAAGAGATATGCATTCAAGGCGGCAATCACCTCATGCGGCTGCGTTAAATCTTCAAGCCGCAACCGCACGGTGCCGGCAATCGCATCAAGCTGCTGCAGCACAGCTTCCGGTTCACCAATCCCCTGATCCTCCCAGGCAATACAGAAGGCAGCATCGGCCAGGGGCAGTTCTTCTTCCGGCAAATGGATCAGCATCCGAAAGCGCCGACGGGCAGGTGATTGCTGCATACGCAATGATTCTCCGTAGGGAAATTACACAGAGCCTGCTTCCATTCTACTACAAAGGGGACGTTCTGCGTGTAAAAAAAGTTTCACCAGGTGCGTGGCGTCAATATCGCCATAGGTGTGGCTTGCAACCGCACACATCCGGCTCAACAGTTGCCGTAGTGCTGCCTTCGGAACATTGAACATTAAATCCGGACATCGCCGGCTCGGAGTCGCGGTTTCAGCCGGACCAGGCATTCCCGGCAGGATGCCCCTGTCCCGGCAGGCATCCCACCGACTCAAGCCGGGACTCCCGGACATTCCATAGCCTGGCTATTTTCAAAATTCTGAAGGCGGCGCTACGTGAGCTACTCTTTTTCTTTGATCATCAAACATATTCACACCCTGATGGGACCGGCTACATCCGCTGCGGCGCTTTAATCCCCAGCAGGCCCAGCCCGTTGCGCAATGCCTGGGCGGTTGCCGCAACCAGCGCCAGCCGGGCTGCGCGGAGTTCCGGCGTCTCGGCCCGCAGAACCGGGCACTGCTCAAAGAAGACGCCAAACTCGCGCGCGGTGGTGTAGCACCAGTCTGCCAGAACAAAAGGCGCATAGCGTGTCCCGGCCTCGCGTACCGCCCAGGGCATCTTCGCCAGATGCTTGATCAGGCTCTGCTCCGCCGGATGAGTTAACGCTGCATACTGCACGGGCGCGTCGGCAGGTTGCCCGGCATCGGGTAGCTCTGCGGCGCGGCGAATGATCGAGCAGCAGCGCGCATGCGAATACTGCAGATAGGTCGCGCTGTTGCCCTCGCGTGAGAGCATCCGGTCCCAGTCCAGGGTAATATTGCGGCGGGTGTCCTGATAGAGATCATTATAGATCACCGCGCCGATACCTACCGCTTCGGCGACCGTGTCCTTCTCTTCGTCCGACAGATCCGGGCTCTTCTCCTCGACAACCGTGCGCGCCCGAGCCGTAGCTTCATCCAGCAGCGTTGCGAGGAAGATCATGTTACCCTTGCGCGTTGAGATGGTCTGTCCATCGGTATCAAACACGGTGCCAAACGGCACATGTACCAGTTCAATCGCCGCCGGCACATAGTTGATTGCGCGAGCCAGAGCAAAGAGCTGCCGGAAATGCAATTCCTGGGGCTGCCCGACAACATACGCCATTTTGGCCGGAGCAAAGGTCGCCTGACGATACTTGATCGTTGCCAGATCCCGCGTCAGATAGAGCGTCGCCCCATCGGCGCGCTGGAGTAGAAAGGTCGGGATACTCTTGTCCATGGCGTCTACGACCACTGCGCCATCGGCATCCCGCCGCGCTACTTCGGCATCAAGCGCATCCTGGATTACACCGGGCAGCATATCCTCGTAGAAGCTCTCGCCCAGCATATGGTCAAACTGCACCCCCAGCCGGTTATAGTTGCGCTGGTTGGCGGCCAGGGTCATCTCCACACACCACTGCCAGATCTGCCGCGCCTGCGGGTCGCCCTGTTCAAGCAGCAGCGAGCGCTGCCGGGCGACTTCGTCCAGTTCCGGGTGATCTTTCATCTCATCGTTGTAGCGGGCATAGAGTGCCTCAACCTGCGCCAGTTCCGCTTCGCCCTCGGCCTGCGGCCGGCCATAACGCTCAATCGCGGCAATAATCACGCCAAACTGCTTGCCCCAGTCGCCCAGATGGTTGTCGCCGATAGTCTGGTAGCCCAGGGCGCGAAAGATATTCACCAGCGAATGACCGATAATGGTGCTGCGGATATGCCCGACATGCATACGCTTGGCAACATTGGGCGAGGAGTAGTCAACCACCACCCGCTGGTCGTGGCCCTGGTCATCGTGACCGTAGCTATCACCCAGGTGGGTAATCTCGGTAATGACGGCGGCCGCCAGGCGCTCCGGGTGCAGCGTAAAGTTCAGGAACGGCCCGGCCGTCTCAACGGTACCCACCAGCGCGTCAGGCGCAAACTGCAGCGTGGCAGCCAGATCCTGCGCCAGTTTTGGCGGCGCAATGCCCAGTTCCTTGGCCGCGCGGAAGGTAGGAAATGCCATGTCGGCGGGGATGTTTGGTTTGGGTGTCTGTAGATCGATCAGCGCTGTCGGCACCTGATCGGTTGCACTGAGTGCCGCCTGGATCGCGGCGACGAAGCGGTCAAGCGCATATTCCATGCCGAAACTCCTGATATGAGCATGCCCTGTGGCGATGAATAATTCGCAATAAAAGAACTACTACTCTTTGTAGGTAATGTACTATACGGCCCGGCAGACCTGATGTCGCAGTCCGGATGCGGTACAGTCACGGTGGCTCGTTGGCAGTCCCTTCACTTACATCCCAAGTATATGCGTAGTGCGCTTCTGATGCAAACCGACGTGACTCCTATTCATCCGACTGTAAACCGAAATTTATCTTTTCCGCTTGATACGACCTGTTTGAATATGTTAGCATTGTCGTGTTCACATTCCAACCCGCTATCATCCATCCGATATTCGGTAAATTGTCATAATGAAGTGGAACCATATGGGCCGCCTTGTCTCACTGCGGTCGAGCATCCGCAAGAAGATTTTGCTCCTGATGCTCGGTCTGGCACTGCCGCCAATGCTGCTCGTCGGCTGGATGGGGCTGACGAGTCTGGAGCGTGCCCGCGCGCTGGTCGTTGCCGACGGATCGGAAGCCCTGCGGGCGCAGGCGGAACAAACCCTGGAGCAGCGGGCCGCCGATAAAGCCCGGCTCTATGATCAATCGCTGCACGCGATTCAGCAGCAGGTTGCGGGCGTGGCACGCTATGCGGAGCATCTCCTCGCTACGCCGGTACCACTGCCCATCAGTGGTCAGGTCTGGATTGCGCCGGATGGTCCCGACGAACGCACGCTTGCGCAGCATAGTGCGGCGGTTATCCACGCACGCCGCCTGATGCCCCTGCTTGACACCACGGTCAAGAATAATCCGCTCCTCACGCTGGGCTATATTGCCTTCGAGGATGGCGGAGTGCTGGCTTTTAATGATGAGGCGGTCATTGCGCAGATTCAGACGATTGCGCCTTTCGATCCCCGCGAACGACCCTGGTATCGGGGCGCACTGGAACAGGGCGAAATATTCTGGACGGATCTCTATATTGATGCCAATACGCAAACCCCCACGATTACCTGCGCCGTTCCGGTGCGCAACCCGCAGGGGGAGATTATCGGCGTGGTGGGCTTCGACATGCTGCTGACGACCGTTAAGCAAGATTTG
>CAKZQX010000984.1 GCA_937141995.1 uncultured Chloroflexaceae bacterium
GGAGCGGATCTGGGGATTACCTGGTGTGGCTCTGCTCGAACACCGTGCTAAAAGACCCTATCCTCCCTGACTTCCGGCAACCCCTACTCCTCCAGGAAGTAAGCCTCGTTCATCTCCGGGTCCGGCACAAAATCGGGGTAGACCACCTTGAGGGTGTAGTCCGGGGGGAAACGCTGTTCCAACCCGCGCCGCAGTGTGTTCAGTTCGTGGCACATCTCCGGCAGCAGATAGAAGCGCTGCTGGGACAACCAGCCCATCAGTTCGTGAAACTTCCTGACATCCGTGACCGGCTCCGCTGCCAGGCTGCGCAGCGCAGCAATGGCATTCAGCAGCGCAGAGCGGGCGATCTGTGGCCGCAACTCCGGGATCAGATCAATTGAGCCATCCACCGAGACTACAATTGCCAGGCACTCCGTTTTGCCGGCCACATAGCGAACAGCCGAGTTATAGCGCGCCCCCCGCGCCGATGAACCGCCGGGTGTGGCAATCCCATCCAGGATGACACCGATGGCGTAGCAGGTCGCCTGTTCGTCAATAATTACCGCGCCGTCAATCGCTGTGACCATGTGGATAATCTCCGGGGTAATCGGAATCGGTTCGATCTTGATCGCCTGCCCGGAGAGCCGTTCAGCCTCGGCTTCGGCCTGGGTAGATACTACCACCATCGTGCCATGCTTCTGGCGGGTCGCCTCGCGGACAACGCGCCAGAGCCGCTCCGTCTGTGCCGGTTTGATGCGACGAAAGATCCGGCGTAGCGTGCTCTGGAACTGCTCCTGGCTGATCGACTGCTGCGGCAACTGTGGCTGTCCATAGCCGGCACGCATCAGCATATGCTCGGCGTGCTGCAACTCCCAGGTGTAATGCTTGGTGAAGTTGATCAGAAAGAGATCCTCGCGTTGCGGATCATACTCCCCCACAACGTTGCCAAATCCATAAATATAAAATGCGTCGGTTAGCAGGCAGTTCTCAGCGGAAGATATCTCCAGCAGCTTGCGCACCGCGCGATGATCCTTGATCGGGATCGGCTGCGAGAGCGCCAGAATCACCGCAACATTGGGGTGCTCCCGGCGGGTAATTAGCATCTTACCCACGCCTTCAGCCCCTTCGTAGCGCATCGAGGAGATCGTATTGCAGGCGTGGAAGAGCCCCTCGATCCCCTGCCGCGCTCCGCCCGCCCATGCTGGCGTGTACATCAGCCGTTTCCCCGCCGCGCGAATCACCTCGTCGGCATCGCGGCCCAGCAGATCCGGCCCCGATCCCGGCTCCGGGCGGGTCAGCGCGTCGGCGCAACCCTCCAGAAACTCGGTAGTAGCCGCGTCAAGCAGCGAGGTCGCCAGCGTCACCCGCTGATCCAGCCGGTCTTTTGTCAGCGCGTAGTAATTGTCAAAGGTTGCCCGGTCCAGTTGCAGCACCACACTCACCATGTAGCCCTGAACCAGCACCGGCGCGGAGCAGAAGGTTAGGATGTTGCGCTCCTCGTCATAGCGCCGGATGGTGGTCTGCAACGCCTGTTGCACCGCCCGGACCCGCGCCCGCCGCTCCAGCATCGTCTGAATAATCGGATCGGCATGCTGCAACTCCTTCTCCTGATCGTCCGCTTCCAGTTGTTGTGCCGTCCGACCCACATCCTGGAACACTTCCGGCGCATAACCACAATCCTCCGGCTCCAGTTGCACAGGAGGGCGCGCCGCATGTGCGACCTCGGTCACACCCACCAGAAATACCGTGGGACGGAGTTGTTCATCCAGGGTGGTAAAGATCGCATCGGCAGCGACCTGGGCGGAGATTCTGAAGTGAGGTTGGTAATCCCACATAAAACCGTTGTTCGTTGTCATCGACAACCTCCATTCAGGGGTTCAGGAGCAGTTTCAGGGCATATCGACGTGCTGTGGTGTCCAGTCGGCCACCTCTATCGCAATAATAAAGATCTGATCATAGTGCATGCGATAGACGATGGTAGAAATCACATGCCCATGATAGCTACTGACCTGATACAACGGTCGGCCGTCGCCATCATGCACATAATACATCCCCGCCTGGGGTGACATTCGCAGGGCCGCGATCAAGCGGTCAAACTGCGTTCGCTGCGCCGGGTCCAGTTGCCGGAGAACGGCCACCGCCCGGCCTGTCACTAGAATAGCGACCGGCTTTGCCATCTCAGTCACTGCTGAGAGACTCATCGCCGGGTCGGCAGATAACCTTCGGGGTAGGCGTTACACTCCTATCCTCAGCCAGAAGATACCAATCGTGGGTCGCATTGGCCGTCCGGATGGCGTCCGTGAGCGCGGCCAGGCGTTCCGGTGTTGGGGGAGGCACCAGTTCGGCAATCAGATGCGGTGGGACGCCCAGCCGGGTCGCAATCTGCCGCCGGGTGGGGTTGGCAATCGCCGGATCGCGTGCCAGGAGCCGGCGATAGGTCTGGGCGGTAATCCCCAGCCGCCGCGCAAACTCTTCCCGCGTTTCATAAAATATGCTGTTCCGCAGATCTTCCAGGGAACTCGTCACTGTCAAAACCATGGGCATACCTCATAGAGAACAGAGAACAAAGCAACACAGAACAAAACGTTGCGTGCGCACGGTTATCGCAGAACCAGTTTGTTCTTTGTTTTCTGTTTGTCGGTCCTTTCTATCAGATCTATCAGATCTCCAGTATCATCATCGTGTCATCATTGTAGCACTGGTAGAACATCTGTCAACTATCCGTCTGGCACTGAAGCCATTCAGCCGGCAGGCGGATGCATGCGCTGCATCGTGGTAACCAGCAGGCGCGCGCAGTAGGGTGCATTGTATGCACCGTGCTTCTGCCGGAAGAGCGCGCAGCAGTAGAGTGCATGATGAACGTTGCGAAAATAACCCGGATATCCCATCCTGGAGTCCCGGCTTTAGCCGGTGAATGCCTGCCGAGGCAGCGGCCTCCTGCCGGGAACGCCTGATCCGGCTGAGGCCGGGACTCCTGATCATCGCATGTCCGGATTTAATCTTCAAAGTTCATAAGCCGGTGAATGCCTGCCGAGGCAGCGGCCTCCTGCCGGGAACGCCTGATCCGGCTGAGGCCGGGACTCCTGATCATCGCATGTCCGGATTTAATCTTCAAAGTTCATAAGCCGGTGAATGCCTGCCGAGGCAGCGGTCTACTGCCGGGAACGCCTGATCCGGCTGAAGCCGGGACTCCCGTCCTGTGATGACCCGATTAAATGTTCAAACTTCATAAGCCGAGACTCCGGGAGCACTGTCTGGATTATTTCACAAACTTCATTATGCACCACGCTGCCGCCGCAGAGCGCAGCAGAAGGGTGCATTTTATGCACCATGCTTCTGTGGAGCGCAGTAGGGGGTCATATGCGCTGCATCGTGCTTTACCCCAGCGCCAGCCGCAACACCATGAGCGCCATCCCCAGGAACATCACCGCCGCAATCCCATTGAAGACCGCCTGCCCGCGCGCTCCCAGCATCTGCCCCGTGCGCGCGATGACCAGCGCCAGCAGCAACTCCAGCGCCACCGCCACCCCGAACCAGGTCAGCGTAAACCCCACCAGTCCCGCACTCCCGGCCAGCGCATAGGCGCGCAGCATCGTTGGCGTGCCCGTGGTCAGCCAGAAGGTCCAGCTCAGCGGGTTTGCCAGGTTGCCCACCAGCCCCTTGCCCAGCGACCAGCCGCCGGCCGCCGCAATCGTCGCCTGACCCGACCAGAGCCGCCGTGCGGAGCGGGCCGCATCCCCCGCCAGGTAGAGCAAAACCAGCATCCCCACCATGCCGGTCACCAGTCGGGCCTGCGCGACTCCGGCAATCAACCGGCTAAACCCCAGCGCGGGGATCAGCAGCAGCAGATCGGCCAGCGCCGAACCCAGGCTTACGCGCAGCCCTGCGATAAAGCCGCGCGTAGCGGCCTCTTGCACAATTAACATAAAAATCGGCCCGACCGCAAAGGCCGCGCCGATCCCCAGCATCGTACCCAGAAATAAAACTTCACCCATAGTTGATCCGCCAACAAACCGTCCGAGCGTATACTGCTATTCAGCGTGGCATAGTATACCGCAATTCCGGTTCACGCATGCGGATCAACTGACCGACTACCCGGCTTTGGGTGCGGCAACCCTGACCACAGCCGGCTGCTCGTCGGCCTTGCCAAAGATCCGGTCGGTAAACTTCACATACCAGGCGGCCGCCTGTACCTGAATGATATAGGCCAGCGCAATAATCAGCGCAATCTCGGAGCCCTCCGGCCCGAATACCGTCATCGCAATCGCCAGTGCAATCGACAGGTTCCGCATCACCGTGCCATACACCAGCGCAATCGCATCGCCCCGCCGGAAGAAGAACTTACCGATCAGCGTGCTCAACAGAAAATTGATGCCGTAGAGCAAGACCAGCGGCAGTAGCAGTTGCAGCAGGATGGTCGGCTCGGCAATCACTGTCCGGGACTTGAGCGCCATCGCAATAAACACAATCCCCACCACGCCGAGGGTGGAGATCGCCGGGAAGCGCGGCTTGAGTTCTTTCTGATACCGCTCTTTGCCAAACTTCCAGATTAGCAGCCGCTGGGTGGCATAGCCGGCGGCCATCGGCAGGAAGACAATCAGCGCGATCTGGCGGAAGACCTGCGCCAGCGGAATGGAGATCACCGTGCCCATGAAAAACTGCAGATAAAACGGCGTGGCAAGCGAGCCCAGCACCAGCCCGATCACGGTCATCTTGATGGCGGCGGGCATATTCCCCTTCGCAAACCCGGTCCAGGAAATGGTCATGCCGGACGTGGGTAGTAGCGAAGTCAGCAGCAACCCCACGATGATCAGCGGGGTTTCGGCAAAGAAGAGTTTGCCGACGGCCAGCCCCAGGAAGGGTATCAGGGCAAAATTCAGCAGTTGCGTCACCACCTGTAGCCGGACATCGCCTCCCGCGAAGACCTCTTTGATGTTGAGCGTCACCATCATTGGGTAGACCATCAGGAAAGTGAAGGGGATAATCGCGCTACGCAGCGGCGCAGCCTCGTACAGGTAGCCGTAGAGCACCCCCAACAGCATAAACGTCGGAATACTCCAGACCAGGTTCTTTTGCATAAGCGACAGCAGTTTCCACATACGCACCTCCTTGCGTGCGAACAGCCGGACAAAGAAACAAAGAACAGACAGGCGATCCCACTGTTATACGCCCGGCGCGTGCTGTTCTGTTCCGGGTTCCCTGGTTGGGTGTTCGCTATTGCTTGTGAGCAGCCAGACTCCCTCGTTGATTTGATGCGCGGCAGAGGTGGATGGTTACATGGATTTGGAAGAACGGAGGACAAAGAATGGAGGACCGGGAACGGAGAGGATGCTTCAGATGGAGGAAATAAACAGCCGCGGGCCGGCAGGAAATCAGGTTCCTGCCGGCCCGCTCATTTCCAAATTTCGGACTACGGACTATGGATTACGGACTACGCATCACCGTCCATACCGCCACTGATGATAGTGCTGCCCAACATTGCCCATCTCGACGCGCCACTCGGGTGGATTGGCCGGGTTGTAGGTCAGCACCCGTCGCTCGAAGACCTGGAACAGCACCGGCATGTCGCGGTTGCCGACGCGAGTATTCACCCAGTAGGCCCCCGTGACCGGCAGGCCAAAGACGAACAGCGGATCGTACACCTGGTCGCGGATGTAGCGCCCATTCTCGTAGACCGTGGCGCGCTGGTTCTGGAAGTCAATAAAGGCTTTGGCAACGCCATGGTTATTCTCGCCGCGCACCAGGATTGTCGCCGGATCATTCACATAGCCGTTGAAGCCGGTGATTGAGCCGTCCGGGTTGAGCATGCCGGTGGCCGGCTTGCCCAGATCGCTCTCGCGGACCTGACCGGGGTTCTGATAGACCTGCGCCAGGTTGGCATAGGTGGGGAAGTAGCCCGGATCGCCGATGGCCGAGATCGCGGCCGGCTCCAGGTCGGCAAAGGTATCGTGCCCCAGTTGCATCCGTCCCCTGATCAGTTCGACCGGCAGCAGGCCATTGGTGACATACCAGTTCGCCGTTGCATCGGCTGACGGGTCATTAATCTCCATGCGGCTCTTGTCAAAGTATTGCACCTGCCGCTGGTTGCCCGGTGCGTTATAATATGGCTCGTTTAAGACATCGCTAATCGGTGCCGGTCCCCAGGTCCATGAGCGTGTGGCGACCCCTTGCTGTACCGGTAGATCCTGCCGATTCCAGACGCGCTGGAAGGCCGGGGTTGTCGCGGCCAGTGCCGGTGCCGCCAGTGTGACGATCAGTGCGGTGATAAACAGCGTTGTGATTATCATAGCAAGGCGTTTCATATTTACCCCCTTTACCTCAAAATTATGGTATTATGTCTACCCGTGCATCTATCATAGCGCAACCCGGCGCGAATTTTATCCAGCCGGCGTGGTACATGCCGGCTGGTCAGAAGGTGAGTCTTCCGACTGGTCATGTGACCAGTAGTATCAGAAATATCAGCTTTATGCGACGGATGCCTCACAGCGTGGTAATCTCGGTGTAATCAACATCGTCTTATAAATAGCGTATGCTAAGGGCGTAACGGACGCGGAAAGCATACGGTACAGACTGAAAGGAGTGTTCTCATGCGAAGGTTGTTTTTCTTGTTTGTTCTAGCCCTGGTGCTGCCGGCAACGCTGGCGACATCCCGGCCCGCCGAGGCACAGCGCACCCGCTGCTTTGAGCAGACCGGCTTCTGCGTAAGCGATCCGATCTTGAGCTACTGGGAGCGCAACGGTGGGCTGAATGTCTTTGGCTACCCGGTGACGGAACTCAAGGTCGAGACGAATAACGATGGCTGGACCGGGCCGACGCAGTGGTTTGAACGTGATCGGCTGGAGGATCACGGCGCAGAGGGTGTGCTGGCCGGTAGGCTGGGCGCGCAACTGTTGGAATTGCAGGGACGCCCCTGGCCCACCTCCTTCCCGCAGGTAGATAATGCGCCGCGCGGTTGCCGCTACTTCCCGGAGACCGGGCATAGCCTCTGCCCGCCCTTCCTGGTCTACTGGGACCAGAATGGTGGACTGGAGCGCTTTGGCTACCCGATCACCGAGCAGTTTAATGAGCAAAATAACGATGGCTGGACGGGAACGGTGCAGTATTTTGAGCGCCGCCGGATGGAGCACCATATCGAGAATCGCGGCACGCCCTACGAGATCCTGCTGGGGCTGCTGGGCCGCGAGGTGCTCTTCTTCAACCAGCCGCCGACGGCAGCCTGTCAGTTCCCGGTGATTGATCCGCTCCAGAGTGCCTACAGCCGCGTCGATTTCCAGCAGGATATGGGTTGCCCACAGGGTGCCTACTGGGAGCGCCCGGCAGCCGTCCAGAACTTTGAAAACGGACTGATGATCTGGGTGGATCTGGGCAATGGTGACCGCCGCATCTATGCCTTCTTCTCCTGGGGCGGTTACAAGCAGTACAACGACACCTGGCAGGCAGGTGATCCGGATACGCCCAATGTCAGCCCGCCCGGTGGTCTCTACGCACCGCGCCGTGGCTTTGGCAAGGTCTGGATCAATGATCCGGAGTTGCGCAACCAGATTGGCTGGGCGGTTGAGGAGTTTGAGCGTGCGGAAACCGCCACGGTGCAACTGTTCGACAACGGCACGCTGGTCTGGCTCCAGGGAGCGGATACGGTCTACGCCTTTGGCCCCAACGAGTGGAACGCGCAGTTTGTGAATAGGTAGGGGATAACGGATAACGGTTAGGGGATAACGGATAACGGTTATGGGTTAACGGTTATGGGTTAACGGTTATGGGTTAACAGTTAAAACAGTGTGCTAACCCGTAACCCGTAACCCCGTAACCCGTAACCCGTA
>CAKZQX010000985.1 GCA_937141995.1 uncultured Chloroflexaceae bacterium
CCAGTAGCTCCGCACAATGTCGTAGCCGGACACCCCCGCCTGTCCCAGGAAGACCGCAACCAGTTCGTGGGCCGATTTCCCGCCGTAGAGCGGCTCGATAATCGGCTGCACGATGGAGGCCACACCATTGAAGGAGAGCGCATCGCTCCAGGACTCCAGGAAGTGGGCGCCGGGAAGATGCCAGGTTGCCAGTGCTGAAGTCTCATCAAAGAAGAGGCTCTGGTGAATGGTCGTTCCCACATTGGCGAGTTTCGACCCAAAGTCCAGGTCGGCCGGTGCATCATAGACCGGGTTGCCGCCGATGATCAGCAGCATCTGCACCTCGCCGGCCTCCATCGCCGTGACCAGTTCGCGCAGGGACTCGGTCTGGTTGACCGGGTTGGCTTCGACCGGTTCGATATAGACGACGGTGGTGCCGACATTGCCCAGTTGCTGGTTGATAGCGTGGGCCAGGGCATGCACAACGGGTGGCTGGTTGTCACCGGCCAGAACCAGGCCGGCTCCCTGGTTCTCCTGGAGGTCGCTCACCAGCGCGTCGATCCACTCGGACGAAACGGCGGCGGGCAGTTCGGGGGCGGTGACATCGGCAACACCCAGGCGCTGCGCTACCACCCGCGCCACTGCTTCAATCTCGCTGGCCCGCAGCGGCTGCCGATGGTCGGCGACCGAACCGGTGATCGACGGGGTACTCTCCACCACGTAGAGGCGGTTCATCTCAAGATTATCCAGGCGTACCCGTCGCCGGCTCATAAACTCGCGCGCATAGCGCACCGAGCCCGGATCATTCAGCAAGAAGTTTGAGTCGAGCGAGAGGATCACATTGGCCTGGCTGAAGCGGTAAATATTGTCGGTAAACTCACCAAAGGCCAGTTGCGCGCCCTGCCGTACATTATCGTTCCCAACCGGATTGTAGCGATGCCACTGTGCCGATGGTAAAGCCTCCTGGAGCGCCTGCATCTGGCTCGCCAGGGTCGGCGATGTCACCGTCTGGGTCAGGATACGCAGTCCTGCGCCGCCCGCCGCCCGGAGTTCGTCCAGTTGCGGGGCAATGGTGTTGACAAAGTTATCCCAACTGCTGACGGCATCACCCTGCCGCACATCCTGGGAGCGGTCCGGGTCATACATCGTCAAAATCTCAGCCTGCGTAAACACATCGGCTGCGCCCAGGCTGGCGGGATGTTCCGGGTTACCACTAATGAATGTTGGCCGTCCCATATGACTCTCGACCAGCACTCCCATAGCATAGCCGCGTGGTGTTGCGACTGAGGCATAGTAGGCCGGGATACCGGGCGTGAGATATTCCTGCTCCGGCATGGCGTTCGTGTAAGGTGCAATCCGCTCAACCGGCTGGCGGCGACACGAGGTCAGCCCGGCCAGGGCCAGCGATGCGCCCATGATCTTCAGGAACGTGCGTCGGCTCAGCGAGTCGTCCCATTCTGCCGCCCCCTGTGGGAACTCACGATGTAGGAACTCCTGAAATTCCCGGGTTTCGGCAACTTCTTCCAGGCTGCGCCAGTATTGCTGGCCCTTGGCCCCGGCGAGACGTTCGCGGATCTGCGCCAGATCAACACGTTCGTTGTCACTGTTTGTTGTCATATGCGTACTACTCTAGTCCTATCGATGACAGATATAGCAGTTGCTGAGACGGCTTACGTTAATGTCGTATTCCTTGAGAAGCTGTTGCCCAAGCACAAGCTGGTCGTCTGGTCGCTGCCAGTCCATATTGTAGACTTCTTCGGCCGGACGGAGATATTGCTCCGGGTTGCGATGGCAGTCAAGACACCAGCCCATAAACAGCCCTTCGGTCTTCCAGACAACTTCCATCTCGTTGACCTGGCCGTGACACTCGGTACAACCGACACCGTTGTTTACATGAACATTGTGGTTGAAGTAGACAAAGTCGGGTAAGTCATGGACGCGCTGCCAGAGAATCGGTTCACCCGTTTCCCAGCTTTGCCAGATGGGTTGTACCCGAGGACTGTCGCGTTTGACCTGAGTGTGACAGGTGACACAGGTCTCGGTTGGCGGAATGTTGGCAAAGTGCGATTGATCGACGGAGGTGTGACAGTAACGACAGTCGGTTCCGACGACTCCGGCATGCGCATAGTGACTAAACGCAACCGGCTGTTCAATAGCGATGTTTACCTGTCTCCAGAAGTTTGATCGAAAAAATACGATCAGGATGAGCAAAAGCTCTACGGCGATGAGCGCACCAACAAAGATCGTGACGCGAGCCAGCTTGTTGATACGTGGACGAAAGAGTTGAGGTCGTCTTTCCATGTGGGAGCCTTATCTAGAACTTAGGTCCACCAGGGGAGGCATTGTACCCATTCAATTTGCATAATAGGAAAGTTCTTATGTATTATAAGCACAACTTGTTTTTGTGTCAAACAGGTACTCTTCGCACAAATACCACCTCCCATCGGCGCGTTGTTGCTTATTATACAATGGCTTGCCCCCACATTATACCACTTCAGGTAACAGACTTTGTACAAATACTTCACTTTTGGGTGAATTTCATGCAACTATTCTGCCCCGACCGGCCCACGCCGGCATGCCGGGTGCCGGCAGACGTGCGGCAGCGCGTCCCTCCCGAAACAACCTCGATTGCATTTGACAACCGGATAGAAGTGATGTTTCAATGGGCATGAAATAATTTCACCCGGCACCGGGGCGCACGGCCGCTGACCGGCCCGCACCTCGATCCGCCGGGTGAGCAACAACAGAGGGAAACACAATGGCAGGCGAGAAAAATTTCCGGCCCCCATCCGGAGGTGGGCCCAGCGGACTGATTGCCGGGCTGACCTATCCATTCCAGGCACTGGGGGTGCTCAATCGTACCCGCAGTCTGTGGCGCTACATCCTTATCCCACTCCTGATCAATCTGTTGGTTGGTGTGGTACTGTACGCTTCCCTGCTCTTTGCCGGCTTCCGCTTTATCGGCACAACAACGGCAGATTTTCCGGCGGCGTTTCAGGTACTTCTGCAGGCGCTGCTGGGGATCGGGTTGCTGGTTGTGCTGGGCTTTGTGCTGGTGCGGTTTGGGGTAGTGCTGGGTTCGCCCTGGTATGGGCAACTCTCGGAGCGGCTCGAGCAGATCTACACAGGGCGCACGCTGTCACCCGAGCCGACAAGCGCGCGGACAATCCTCCGGGATATCTGGCGGGCGCTGGCATTTGAACTGAAAAAGCTGCTGGTGGTGGTGGTCATCGGGCTGCCGCTGCTGCTGCTCAACTTTTTCCCGCCCTTTGGGCCACCGCTGGCCTCGGCCGGCGGGATTGTGCTGGGCGTAACCATCGCCTGCCTGGATTTTCTGGACCCACCGCTGGAGCGGCGGCGGCTGCGCTTTCGGGATAAGCTGGGGGCTATTCGTAATGCCCTACCGGCCAGCGGGGGGTTTGGCCTGATCTGCTTTGGCCTGATCACCATTCCGTTCCTCAATCTCTTTTCCATTCCGCTCTGCATCACCGCCGGAACGCTCTTCTTTTGTGATCAGATCGATAGTGATCAAAAGTAAAAATAGGCCGAGGCGTTAACCGCTACCCGGCCAGTCCGGACAGTTCAAACGGTATCCACTCGCCGCGCGCATCAAGGGTGTGGGGCGTCCCGTCTTCGTCCCACATGATCAGCCGCCCGACATGGACAATAATCGCGGCACGGGTGCGCGCAACCTTCTCATCGGTGGTGCTGCTGCTTAATCCCCAGGCGGCATAGATCTGCCCATTTGTCCGGCTAATGCTCCGCTTGTCACGCAGGCCCAGGCGTGCGGCGATCTGCTCATTGCTCATGCCCTGCGCCAGCATCTGCGCAACAATCTGCTCGTTCGGTTCCAGTAGCGCCATGGGGGACTGCTCATCCTTCTGGCGTACCTCCTGCACCCGCGACTCAATCTCCGGGTCGATAAAGCTCCGCCCCGCGACCGCATCCCGGATCAGCGGCACGATCATCTGCGGCAGCAGATAGCTCGACTTGCGCACATAGGCGTAGTGGCTCAGGATGCCGGAACTGCGGAAGGCGCGGTAGAAGGAGTCATCATCCTGGATCGAGTAGAAGACCACCGGCAGCCGGGGAAACTCGCGCCGGATGGCGACAGCGGCCTCGATCCCGTTTAGTTCCCCCGCCAGTTGCACATCCATCAGGATCACGTCGGGCGGACTGTTCAGGCAGTAGGCCAGCGCCTCCTCGCCGCTGCCACAGGCATGCACGACCTGCACCGCATCGGTGGCATTTAGCCCGGCGCAGAGGGCCGGCCGCAACTTCGCATTATCCTCAACGACAAGCAGGTTATGCATGCTGGTTCCTCCGCTGCTAGATCGAGACGACCAGAAAGGCCGGCACGATTCTCAGGAGATCTACCAGCAGGGTAGCATACGACCGTCCCCCCCTGTCAAGCACCTGAGTGCGCACCGTCTGCACTCGGGTGCCCCGGCATGTGACTCTAAGGCGTAGCGGCATGCGGGGCATCTACGCTATGCTATAACCGGGGAACGATAGAAAGGGGACAACATTATGGAAAACCTGGTGATGTTCGCACTGGTCGCATTTATCGTCCTGGCTCTGCTGCGCTACCTGCTGTTTGAGCCACGCCCACCACAGATTATCTATGTGGAGACAAAACCCCAGGCGGAACCGGAAGAGTCGCAAGGCAACGGCTGCCTGTCACTGATTATTCTCTGGGTTGTAATCGCCGCGGCGCTCTGGGTTGCCTGACACCGCCTGATACAACAATGACTATGGTGCAAGATGCACCCAACAATCGGCCGGAACCTCCCTGACCGATTCCAGGAGCAGTACAATGCATGTAAAAATGATCTTACCCGCCCTGACCGAAGCCCACAGCCCGTTCTGGCGACCAATTAAATATTCGCTTTTTCCACCGCTGGGACTGGCAACCCTGGCAGGATATCTACGGGAAGATGACCTGGTGACCATCCAGGACGAACATGTTGAGTCGCTTGACCTGGAAGACACGCCCGATCTGGTTGTGATTCAGGTATACATCACTTCTGCCTATCGGGCTTATGCCCTGGCTGACTACTACCGGCAAAAAGGTGCGCATGTTGCGCTCGGTGGGCTGCATGTCACGTCTTTGCCTGACGAGGCCGCTCGCCACGCCGATACAATTTTTATCGGGCCGGGTGAAGATACCTGGCCCGCCTTTCTGTCCGACTTTCGCGCCGGTAACCCGGCTCCGGTCTACCGTTCACACCAGCGCACCCTGGCAGGGTTGCCGCCGGTACGCCGCGACCTGATTAAGCGTCACCTCTATCTGGTGCCCAACTCACTTGTCGTGTCACGCGGTTGCCCGTATGCGTGCGATTTCTGCTACAAAGAAGCGTTCTTTCACGGCGGCAAATCATTTTACACTCAGACAGTCGATGCGGCCCTGGCCGAGATCGAACGACTGCCGGGACGCCACCTCTATTTTCTGGATGATCATCTGTTTGGCGATCCCCGCTTTGCGACAGCCCTCTTTGCAGGAATGCAGGGTATGGGACGGCTCTGGCAGGCGGCCGGTACGGTACAGGCCGTGCTGAAGCCGGGTTTGCTGGAACAGGCGGTGGCAAGCGGCCTGCGCAGCCTGTTTATCGGGTTTGAAACGCTCAATCCCCGCAATCTTACGGCACAGCACAAATATCATAATCTCAATCGAGACTATAACGCCGCTATCCGGCGCTTACATGACCTGGGTGTGATGGTTAACGGCAGCTTTGTTTTTGGTATGGATGACGATGACGAGTCGGTATTTGATCGCACGGTCGCCTGGGCTATTGAGCAAGGGATTGAGACGGCAACATTTCATATCCTGACACCGTATCCCGGTACAGTCCTTCAGCAAAAGCTACTGCGAGAGCAGCGGATCATGAGCACGCACTGGGAGCGGTACGATACCCGTCATGCCGTTTACCAACCGGCCGGAATGTCCCCGGCAACGCTTGAGGCCGGTTATTGGCGCGCCTATCACGAGTTTTACCGCTGGGATGCGATTGTGAAAGCCGCCTGGACCAAGCCCGGATGGGGCGAGCGCCTGCGGCATATCGCCTATACCGGCGGTTGGAAGAAATTTGAGCCACTCTGGGATGGGATTATCCGGATGCGACAGGTAGCGCATCTGCTGCCACTACTCGAGTCGCTGCTTGATGGTGCCGGCAACCCGGCAAATCGGGTATTGTCGGGGAACAAGGTAAGCGACACAGCCGGCAGTACACCCCAACCGGATGCGTAAAGCTCCGTAGCAAAGGGTACAATCCCGACAGGAGGACAGCATGGCTTCAACCACATTCAGCTTTGGCGGCACCCAGTTGGGCTGGACGCTGAGTCCATTCTTTGGCGAGCCGGATATGCCGTTCATTCTCTTCCGCGAGATCGAGAGCAACTTCTATATCGGTGCGCTGGACCTGTTCTTCCGGTTGTTTAGCTAACCGACAGGAGTTACCCGGTGGTTGCTCAGATTGGACATTTGACCAGGTGAAAGCCGGATTCGCCTGCGGCAGCATGGTACGTTTTTATCTTTTTCACAAAAACGTTGCAACTTTTGCAACGTTTTTGTGAAGAAGAATAGAATCTCCCGCCCTGCCGGAGGCGAAAATTCCTTTTAGGTGAGCAACCGCGTAACTCCTGAACTGAACCTGAGAGCATACAAACATGGAAACAACTGTAACCCACGACATAGAGGGAATGGTGAAACTGGGCATCGTTATGCTGGTAGCCGTAGGCGCGGTGCTGCTCCTGCTGCGCGTGAGTGACCGGGGGCGCGCGCAACGTGACGCCTGGCTGGTCGGCTACCCGCCCGACATCTTCCCGGCGCAGGCGCTTACCCGGAGCGGGCCGCTGGCGGTGCTGGCAGCCACCCAGTCCCGGCTGATCTCGCTCTACCGGCAGATGCCCGCGCAGTCCGACCTGACGATCTGGCTGGGGGCATTTCTCCGGGAGCTACGCGCAATCATGGACACGGCCTACCGGGTCGCCGTTGTCACCCAGGTCTACGGCCAGACAGCGCATTTGGAGCGACTGGTCGCCTAGGTAGAAACGATCGAGGTCCAGATCGCCGATCATGTGACGCAACAACTGCCGGCTCAGACCGACGATATTGGACGGGAACCGCTGGAGGGGCATCTGGCAACGTTGCGGCTCTGCGTCCGCGAGTTAGCCACGCTCACCTGAAGCCATCACACATCACGGTTCACGCATTACGGTTCACGCATCACGGTTCGCGCATCACGGTTCACGCATTACGCATCAAATCATGGAGAAAATCATATGTATCCTGCTCGAAACTACCTTTATCATACTCACCATTTTCTGGCAAGACACCTGTTTTACCCACTGCTGCTTTCGAGTATGCTGGCATGCAGCATCCTGTTTGGGCGGCTCTACGTGACCCGTTCCTGGCAATACTACTTTCTGGTGTGGAATCTGTTCCTGGCGTGGCTACCCTACCTGGGGAGCCTCTGGGCTGTGTCAATCCAGCGGCGCTACCCACACCACTGGTGGCGACTGCTGCTGCCCGGCGGGTTCTGGTTGCTCTTTTTGCCCAATGCTCCCTACATTCTCACCGACTTTGTGCATTTGCAACACCAGACATTTCTCTGGTGGTACGACACCGGCTTGCTGCTGGCGTTTGCCTGGACCGGCTGCTTTCTCGCCGTAGCCTCGCTCCAGAGCATGCAAACACTGGTCGAACACTTTGCCGGCCGGGTCGCCGGCCGGCTGCTGGTCCTTGGGAGCGTAGGCTTGAGCGGGGTCGGCATCTACCTGGGCCGCTTCTTGCGCTGGAATAGCTGGGATCTTTTGCTCAACCCGCGCGCCGTGCTGTCCGACGTTGCCGCGATTATGCTTAACCCGTTCAATCATCTACACACATTTGCCGTAACCGGCATGTTTGCCATGCTGGTACTCGTTTGTTACATAACCTTTACAACAGCCTGCCGGCCAGTGAAATAAATCGGACGTGGGATCATCTCAGGCGCGATGCGTGATAGCCTGGCGGATTTTTTTCCGCAGATCGTGCGAGGTAAACGGTTTGATCAGAATAATCGGCAGATTATCAGTTGCAAAGCGCCGCGCCACCTCTTCTTCGGTATAGCCGCTCATCAACACAACCGGCGCGTCCGGCCGAATGCGCCGAATTTCGGGGAGCAGTTGCGCGCCATCCAGGTGCGGCACGGTCAGGTCAATCAACACACAGTCAATACTATCCGACTGCGCGCGAAACAGGTTCAACCCGGTGCGCCCATTATCGGCGACCAGCACAGTAAAGCCTAACCGCTCGAGCATGCGCCGGATGACCGTGCGCACATTCTCTTCGTCCTCAATCACCAGGATTGTGTTGCTATACTCCGTTGCCGTCAATGCCGACTCGTCTACCGAGCCACAGTGGGAGGCAGGCGTCGAACAGGGCACCAGAACCGTAAAAGTTGTCCCCTGTCCCACCGCGCTGGTGACTTTTATCGTCCCCTTATGTCCGCGCACAATATCCAGGACGGCTGCTAACCCCAGGCCGTGCCCGGTCTGTTTTGTGGTAAAGAAGGGATCGAAGATACGCTCACGCGTGGCATGGTCCATACCCTGGCCGGTATCCGTCACTTCCAGATAGATATAGTCACCCGTGCGCGCCTCGTTTGCCAGGCGCGTCGTTGCCAGATAGTCCTGGTCAACATGCCGAAAGCCGGTTGTGATGGTGATCCGATCATCTTCCGAACTTAGCGCCTCGGCAGCATTAATCACGAGATTCATAATCACCTGGCGGATCTGAATGGCATCAACCGCGATCATCGGCAGATGCGGATGCAACTTCGTCCACAGATCTACATGCCGGGCTACCGAGGCCGTTAACAGGCTGCACATTTCCGCAACGACGGCATTCAGATCAACCAGTTGCGCCACCAGTTGCCGTTTGCCGGCGAAGGTCAATATCTGCCGTGTCAACTCCGCGGCGCGGCGGGTCGCCAGTTCAATATGTTTCACGTTGGCGTAGGCCGGTGTATCCAGTGGCAGATCGAGCAGTGCCAACTCCGCGCTACCCAGGATCGAGGCCAGCAAGTTATTAAAATCATGCGCAATACCGCCGGCCAGGATTCCCAGGCTCTCCAGTTTCTGCGCCTCCATCAGCTTGCGCTCCAGCATCAGGCGTTGCTGTTCGGCCTGCCGACGTTCGGTAATGTCGATATGCACAACTACCGCGCCGCCATGCTCCTCGGGCAATGGTGTCACATGCATGAGAAACCAGCGTTCTTCGTCCGGTGCAGGGCAGGGATACTCCAGCGTAAATTGTGGGCTGAGCGCATGAAGCACGCCTTGAATCCCGGTCACCACATCGGAAACCCCCGCCGAGAACGGCCCGACCGCATTCTGGCAAACCCGTAGATAATTGACGCCGACACTTGTACGCCGCAGATCGGTGGCACCATTTTCCTGGGCGAAGCGATCCCATGCTTCGTTGACGGCAATAATCGTACCATTGGCATCAAGCACGGCAATATGTTCAGTGAGTGAACGGAGCACTCCTTGCAGCAATAGTTCCTGGCCGTTATGCGCATACGTAGTATCTGAAAGGCTGTTCAAGCTTTGCGGGAATCCGGCAATAAACAATCGTCCCATGCTTTGCTTCTTCTGTGAGGAATGGGTGCAGACATTCGACCGGCGCATGGCTGCTTTAGAAAAAACCCGAGAAAGTTGTGCAACGATCCATGTCAGAGCAGACCGGAACCTTCCGGTCTGATTGACAGGGTTATTCTGCGCGAGCATGGCGACAGATCCGGCGGTATCGGCAGCACACACTGCCGGAGGTTGCGCATTAGACGGGGGGGCTATCGTTAGCGTCCACCCTGGTGTGGTTAGTTGCGCGAGAGCCTTGTGTACGACGTGGACATTATCCGGAATAAACCAGGGGGGCATACCGCAGTTCCTCCAGAGTATCTACACTAAAACTTCTCCAATTGTTAACAGGAGTTACGCGGTTCCGCTCGCTGGGCTATATTGTGCCTCCGGCAGGGTAGAAGATTCCATCCTTCTTCACAAATATATTGCATGAAGTGCAATATATTTGTGAAGAAGAAAAGAAAAGTACTATGCGGCCGCAGGCGTATTGGGCCGTTTATCCAGGCAACCATCGGGTTTAGAACCGACCGCGTAAGTCCAATTGTTAAGAAGAACGAAACCCTGCATAAAGAATGAGCCTACGGACGATGAAGGACCAGCTTCAAGCGGACACTGCTGCTCGCTCGCAGGCAGCACAATGTGACAATTACAACAAAGATTATGTAGTGCTATAGCTACCAAGTATAACATAAAATCTGTACAAATAATAGACACTTCAATTATTTTTTATATTAAAAAAGTCTATACCTATTGTTATGGATGCAGACGCTGCCTCAGTATTAAAACATTTGACCTATCTCCAGGCAGGATCATAGTATTAACGGCAAAAAAACGGCAAAAAACTTGATAAGGCAAGGATACCCTCCGTTATTTCTGGGGTATTTAATATAAATACCAGGAGTTACGCGGTGGGTGATCAAACCAGGCGTTTGTGCCGTACGCCGGTAAAGCTACGCGTCAATCCAGTGTTCAGCGTGGACTGTCCGGCGCGTATGTGTTTCACTTCGGAGGATTAACGATTCGGTTTCGGCAGCATTCCCCTCATAATGCACTCCTTTGAGCAACGGACCATCGGTAATCCCCGTTGCGGCAAAGAATATCTCATTGCTGCTTATCAACTCATTGCATGTCAGAATGCGCCGCGTATCAAGTTCTGCCTCCGCCACTGCGATTCGCTCGGCGGCACTCTGCGGCGCTAACCGGCCCAGCATCGCTCCCCCTAGCGCCTTGACTGCACACGCGGCAATTACGCCCTCAGAGACACCCCCCACCCCCAGTAGAATATCCGCGCCGCTCCCGACCGAAGCCGCCATCAGCGCCCCGGCAATATCCCCGTCGGAGCGGAGCATAACCCGCGCACCTGCCGCGCGAATCTCCTCGATAATATCGGTGTGTCGCCGGCGTTCCAGCACAAAGACAATCAGATCACGCACGGCGCGATTGGTCACGCGGGCAATGAGCGCCAGTGTCCAGGCAATCGGCGCGTCCATACAC
>CAKZQX010000986.1 GCA_937141995.1 uncultured Chloroflexaceae bacterium
CCGGTAAATAGCGCCTGCCCAATTTGGGCACTGACCAGTGGCGCACCAAAATCGACCTGCCCAACGACCGAGCGATAGAGCAGCCCGAGGGCAATCAGTAACAGGCCAACATAGAAAGTCAGTAGCAGTGCCGCGCGATTGCCGCGTAGTTGTGTGCAAAACTCCTTGAAGAGAATCGGCATCAGCGGCGTTTTCATGGTAGCACCCCGGTCAGTTGGGCGCGGGCAAACAGGCAGGCAGCTTCACCGATACGACCATCCAGCCGCAGGCGCACCTGACCGTTTTGCATGAAGGGTTCCGGCTCCGGCACCCGTAGATTGCCGGGCCCGTCAAAGTCAAACTCAACCCAGCGCTGCTGTTGCCAGTTAAATAGTTCTGTGGTAACACCAACATTCGGCCAGTCACGTTCGCTCGTCAGGGTTAGGGTCAGCGCGCTCGTTTGCAGTACTGCCAGATCGTTGGGCAGTTGCAATGTAACTGTAACTGGTACAGGTTGAATTGATATGCCCGCTCCTTCACGTCCAAAACAGTTAGCATACCCTGCGGTGTCAGGGTCAGGTCGTAACCAACCGGTAGGTAAACTGATAGCCCCTCTGCCACTGATGGTTGGTCGCACTACCAGGAGATGCATCTGTTGTGTGGCCGCATTGGGTACAGCGATATGCACTGGTAAAGGATTTTGTTCCAGCCATGCAAACACAAATGGACCTTCATCAGTCTTACTTGTACTTTTCATCACAGCGGCATTGATCAGAGCCTCACGTATGAGTACACGACGATCGGGTACACCACCGGGTTTACGCGCTGCATCCAATGATTCCTTAAGAACAAGATAACTAAGTGGTGTACCGAGGCGAACTTGATCTTCATTTGAAATATCAACTGGGAGCCAATCTATCGTCTGTTTTTGCCTCGGAGAAAGATCTCCTATCTGTACCAATTTTTCGCCATGAACAACAACGACATCACGTATTGTTTTTTTTGTGGTGTTATGTATCTGTATTTGAATGTCATTATTGCTCAGTAAGATTTGTGCGTCAAGGGTAGAAAAATCAGACCAGCTTTCCGCCATAAAACCTTGAAGATTCCAGCGAGTTATCATTACCTGAAACATATCGGATTGCTGCACAAAGTCGCTGGTTACACCATCAACAGAACCATATAAACCACTGGTTGCATACAACGGTCTTACAAGTACATCGTCTGCTACCTGCACATTGAAAGTCGTATCCTGGGGTGAAAGCATCCCGACAAAGGTACGTATACGAGTCCGTTCTATATTATGCTGCTCAATCAGACTAATCTGCGAGATGATCTGCTGATTGGCGCGCAGAGCGTATGCTCCCCCCAAGCTCAATGCGGTCGCAGTGAGTGCTACAACTGGCAGAACGATCCATCCAAGCACCTCCTGGTCCATCCGCCGTAATACCAACGCAATTCCTGGCCCAATGAGAATCACGTAAAACACTAGAGCTGCGAACAGTATCCTGGAACGTGGTAATTGAATAGCCGGCAGATTACTCAACGCGGCAGTCAGAGTCTGTTCGCTGATATGATCGGCGTTCGTTTCAAAACCGAATGGACCAGGTATCATGGTAGCTGGCTGCAAAAGATGGTCCCAGAAGATAGGAGCAGCGGCCCAGGTGTTCAATATGTCGAAACCTGGATTGAATGCCAGTTGTGTAATCATGCCATCACCCAGTTCGCGTTGTACCCATAAAGGCGCTTCCGGTGATCCGGTATATCGTGTTCCTGGAAGCGGTTTAAGTTTAACGCCGGGCAGAACATCAGGGCCAGGTGCTTCAACTAATTCAGAAAGGCTATCTGTATTTAGATCAACTGTGCCGTCAAGTGTCACGATACGCAATGGTTTCGGGAGAGCAGTTAATGTATTCTCGGCTGTTAAACCTCCTCCAATGATAAGATGACCACCGGCTACCGTCCATTCTACGAGAGTTTGTTGCTGCTCTTGAGTTAACATTTCACTGGTTATATCTGATATCATAAGCAGCGTCAGGCTATCTAACCCCTCTGAGTGAGCGGGAATCAACGACGGAGGTAGATCAACGAGTGTGAATGGGAGTTGTTCTAGATCCTGGCGACGAGGTAACGAGATAACAAGCGGTTGTCTGCTGGTGATACCGAACAGTCGTTCATCTGGACGAGGGCGTACCTCCACATCTTGTCTGGCTACTGAAACACCATTATTTTCGATACTGACCTGTATTTTCCGCGTTTCCGTTTCCATTGCCACATAGAGTGTAACGATCTTCTGTGCGCCTGTAGCAAGATCGACAGGAAGAGTGTAGCGATTCGGATTGTTCGGAAGTGTTGCCACGAGCAAGGCATTTAATGATGAGCCATTGTTAATTAGGGATATCCGCAGTGGAAGCCAGGTTCCTGGAACATAGTTTCCTTCAAATGCAGGAGTGGCAGTAAATTGGAGTGATACTTGGGCTTGTCCTGTGCGTTCCGGAGTAATAAAAATCGTCAAGAAGAGTAAAGAGATACACGAAAACCAGATCCTCAAAGAGTAGTACTTCATAATAATATTCCGTACACGATACATCTTGTTCTTACAGCCAGCATCATTATAGCAGAAATGCAATGCAATGCAATGCCTGGCGGTATATCTCTATATTTTGGCGAACTGTGGGTGACCCGCCATTACTTTACCGCACCCGGACAGGCCAGTGCCGGGCCCCTCGATGCCGACTTGAGTTTGCCGGCGACGGCCCATTACGCTCTGCTGCGTGAGTGGAGCGCGTATAGCGCCACCGCGCAGGCCATCGGGAAAATCAGACCCTTCTGAAACGCATCTTTGGCCTAACGGTGG
>CAKZQX010000987.1 GCA_937141995.1 uncultured Chloroflexaceae bacterium
AGGACTTACGCGGTGCATATTCAAACGGACCGTTTGCTTTCGATAACGGCGTATTGCGCCTGCGGCAGCATGGTACGTGATCTGTCTTGTTCACGAAATGTTGGCTCGAAGAGCCAACATTTCGTGAACAAGATCTGGGTTCTTCCACCCTGCCGGAGGCGGAATTGTCTTTCAGGTCAGCGACCGCGTAACTCCTGTAATCTACAGGAGTTACGCGGTTTCCCGCGAACAAAGCTTTTCGCCTCCGGCAGGGCGGAACATGCCATACTTATTCACAAACATATTGCACGAAATGCAACATGTTTGTGAATAAGCTACAACTGTACCATGCTACCGCAGGCAATCTGTGTTTCATCTGGTGAAACGCCTGGCTTGATCGCCCACCGTGTAACGCGTGTAAATATTGGGAGAGGGAAAGAGCCGACTATGCTGTGGCACGGGGAAGGCGCGCTGTTCTGCAGTTCTCTCTGCGCTAGGGTGCGGTTGCGAGTGATATCGACCATCCCGCCGCGCCAACTGCCCGTTCCCGTGAGGGTTGGACTAAGCGGCTGACCATCTCAAGGATTTGCTGCGAGTCAACCGGCTTGGTGAGCAGCGCCGTTACTCCGGCAGCACGGGCGCGCTGATAATCTTGTTCGCGGCTGCTGCCGGTCAGGGCAATCACGGGCAGTGTACGATAGCGCTCCTCCGCCTGGAGATGCTCCATGAAAGACAACCCATCCATTTCGGGCATCATGAGATCGGTCAGGATCAGGTCAACAGGCCCATGCGTAAGGCAGTCCAATGCCTGAAGACCGTTGCGTGCAGTGATCACATTGTGGTTATCCTGCTGCAAGATAAAGCGCAGCAAGCGCTGACTTGTCGTATAATCATCAACAACAAGAATTGTAGCCATAGTTGTCTTTCTATCCTGGTATTCAGGTCTGGTTATAACGGGAGAACCGTTCTCTACTATGCCGTCGGCATATGTAGTGTGTCATCGTTTTCGGCTTCTTTGGGCTGCATTGGTTCTACTATATCATATGTTAATGACAAACTACTTCATATGGTTTTGCCATAGATAAACAATAAATCATCTTTACCACTACAAAGCAAAGCAATGCACTGGGCCAGTCGGAGTCTGTTGCTGTGCCGGCATATGCGTCATCCGGACGCATTCCCGCGAACATTGTTGAAGAAAGAGACCATAGTTGCTGCCGCAGGTGAAACGCGTCGCTGCCGCGAATAAACGTCTGGTTTATTCGCGGCAGCGAACGTTCGGACGATGATAGCACTCAGGGTACAGGAGTTATGCGGTAGGTGTGCAAATGAGATGTGGGCTCCCGCGAAATCCGGGTTCGCCTGCGGCAGCGTGGTGCTATTCCCGCTCTAAGAGAAAACTTATCCGGTCAATGTAGTATGTCTGTAGAAAATCCTCGTCATTCTTTAAGGAGATGCCGGTGACATAGTTGTATGGTGGGTCAAAGATTAACTCATCCAGCCAGACAATTACTTCAACCCAGGTATTCGGCGGAATTGGTTGGTTGATATCCAGAAAGTAGAGTCGTGTCTCAGAGAAGAGTGGTAGATCATCCCTGGGATCATTTTCAAGCAGTTCGGACACTGATGTGTCGTCAGGAACCCAGTGAGTATAGTCATTACTCCCCACGACCGTTACGACCAGATCATCGGTTTCGATCAAATTGGCCCCCCCACTGAGCCAGAAGCTGACGCCAATAATCTCATCACGGTCATATGCTACTTCGGGTGGTGACTCAACTGCCAGAAAGAACTTACTTGCCCGTTGACTTGGTGTGATTGCTATGGCGGTGCTTCCCGTATAAACATAATCGGTTGCTGCCAGATCATAATCTACCCAGTAACTCTGTTCGGCTGTCCAGTTCGCCGCGAGCTGATCATCATAGATAACAATCTCGGCAATCCGTTCATCCTGGGTGGGTTGGGCCAGGGTATCCAGTTCTGAAACTGAGTGCAGAATAACCGGCAAGAACACTTGATTAGCTGTGGTGGTAGTGATGCTTGTGCTTTCCGCCAGGTTTGCTGACGTTGGCGTGTTCGTGAGCGTTGTCGGGCTTGCTACTGTTGTCGGTGTGACAGTTATGTTCTCAGCATTTGCGAATGCTGTTGCTGTTGTATTCGGGTCTGCCACTGACTGATCTGATGGCGCTGTTGGCGCGAGAGCAAAAATAGGTGTGGCAGTAGCTTGTGGTTGCTCGGGTATGGTCTGCTCTGACCGGGAAGAGGTACAACCTGCCAGGAGTAGGCAGCCAATCCAGACCCAGCGGAGAAAATACTTTAGATTTTGATACTGCTTGATCATCTTCACTTTTGGGCATGATTACTTTTTCTCTGTCTCCACCGAGTATACACCCATCGCCCGGGTATGGCAACAAGCATGGCACTGCCAAGCAGCATGCTGCCTGTCACTATCCACTGGAGAGGGGTTTCTGGTGTAATGCTGTTCTCCGACATGTCGGACGTTACCGCCGTTCCATGCTGGTTCTGTAACTCACGCTGGGGCGATTGGCGTGCTATAGTACCATGGTCAATATTCAGGTGGACTGCCCCGGTTGGTGCCTGCCATGCGTTAAAGATCGGGTTGGCGGTATGGTCGGCGGCTGCATTGGCCGCAGCAGTAGATATCACGGTGGAGGGCATGGCAGTTGCCGATGGGTTGATCATCGTTGCTCTGCTGCCGATGTTGCGTGGTGTTGGTCGCCTGGTAAGCGGTGGAGGTGTAGAGCGCGAGTTAGCCCACCCATGTAGTACGTGGTTCCCTTCCCGGCGGTACTGGTGTGCTGCGGTCGGTGTGTTCGTGCGATCAAGCGCCGTATCGCTGAGTGTTCGTGCCGCTTCACCCGCCGGCACTGCCGTACCATCGATGAGATGCGCCATAGTTTCAGGTCGATCTGTTACTGACGGACTGTCGCTGTCTGCATCGTCCAGTGAAGTGCCGGACTGTTCAGTAGATACGATTTCCTCAGGTGGGGTACGTGCGCTACCGATTGCTGCTTCGGATGCAGTTGTACGCTCTCCATCGAGTTCATTTGTCACGCTACTTGCTTGCATCTCTGTAATAGCTACGTTTGTGGGATCGAAAACCGGGTCATCTTCTGCTGCCGTTTGATCAGTGATACTACTCTGCACTACGTTAGATGCTGGTGTTATCTGTTCTATGTTGCTCTCGTTAATATCCTCCGGCGCCTTAGATGACAAATCTGATAAGAGTACACTGTCTGGATTAACTGACGTGTTGTCGGCATCTTCCTCGGTCATGCCGGTAAGAGGACGAGCGGCAAATTCATTCACAATCAAATCTTTTGCAATATCGGCGCGGATAGCGGCAGAATCTACATGAACCGGTTGTTGTCGGCGAAAGAGACTCGAGACGGTTGGTGATGGCATAACCATAGTGCTGCTCACAGACGGGCGACATCCAACTGATAAAAAACCGATAATCAACAAAAACGTACTCCATTGAACAAGTTTCTGGGTGGGGTTATACTGACGACAATTTTTTGGTTCCATTTTGTTTGGTTTCTACTACGTCCAGAAGACAAGCAATAATCCGTTCTGCATTACGTTGGGCATTAAAGTGAGTCTCGGCCCGTCGGCGTGCGGCCTGACCCAGACGGCTACGTAGCGCGGAGTCATCGGCCAGCAGGCGTAAGCGAGACACCAGTGTTTCCAGGTCGCCAGGTGGCATAAGAAAGCCGGTTTCGCCATCGACGACAATATCGGTCAATCCACCTACGGCCGTAACGATGGCGGCAAGCCCGGCGGCGCCCGCCTCGGCTGCGGCAATGCCAAAGGCTTCGGCTGCGGTTGGCAGAACAAATACATTGGATGTTTGAAACAACCGGATTAACTCGGGTGAGTTGGGTTGAAGATTGTGATATGCGCGAATGCCTGCGGTGGGCGACAGCGGTGTGCGGGTCACCAGGTGTAGCTCGGCCATGCCGGACGGTAGTTCCTGGAAGGCACGTAGCAGCAAATCACCCCCCTTCCGGGAGAGATCGCCTCCGACGAACAGGATGCGGAGTGGTCCGCTGTTCTGTTCTATCCCCGGTGTTAACAGAGTAGTATCCACACCGGGCGGGATGACCTCAATACGCTCCGGAGCCACACCATAATCAGTGATGAGCGAGTCGCGCGTCCAGGTAGACCAGGGTAGGAGCCGCGCGGCGTTGCGTAGGAGCTTTACATTAACCTGATGTTTGTAGCGCTGGATGGGACCCGGCCGATCCGGGCGATGCCCGTACTGCCGGCTCATCTGATCATACTGAATTGGGGTAATGTCGGTGCTGATAACATAGGGAAGGGTTGCCACCAGATTGCCACCGAGTGCTGCGGGTACCTGGGTATTGAAAAATGCCACATCTCTATGTGCCTGGCTCAATCCCTGCCGAACCTCTGTACGACCCCGCAGCGTACCACGTATGTTCGTAGGCAAGAACGCAAGATAATCCCAGATGGTTCCTGGTTGCGTATATGTAACCGGAACCCAATGTGCCTGGATTTGTGATGACTGATCGACAAAGCGTCGCAGGTTGTGATAGTAGGTCTGGTGACCGAGATGTTGTTCCATAACGAACGTTGTACGAATCATACCGCGCACCCCACCATAATATGGTTGGAACCTACGACCCGGGCAGGAATACCAACGGCGGTTGCACCTGCCGGAACATCGTGAATAGCGACGGCGTTTGCGCCGATCATAGCACCATCACCGATGGTAATACCACCGAGGACGCGTGCGCCGGCACCAATAAAGACGTTATCGCCAATCTTAGGGAATGCCCACTCATTGCGCATACCAATAGTAACAGCCGCAATAATGCTGCAATTCTGCCCAATGCATCTTGGTGCGATTACTGTGCCCGCCGGGTGAGCAATATACAACCCGCCGCCGATCTCGGCTCCGACAACAATATCCAGACCAAACTCGCGCAGCAGCTTGCGTTGAATCATGCCGGGTAGCAGCGGAATACCATTGCGCTGACACCACGAACCGAACCGAAACCAGGCCATAGCCCTGAGTGACATATTGCGGTAGAGCAGTGTTAGAAGCACACGCAACGTAATCTTTTCGCGGGGCGTGATCTGCCCCATCACATACCAGCGCTGTGCATCTTGGATAAACAGGTCGAACATATGTCGCAGCGTATACTGCTTGTTGCGACGTTGCGTGCGTTTACGAAATTTGCGCCAGAAATTGTTTTCGACCACCGAGTTCATCTGCGACTCCTTCATAGTAACGGAGATTAAAGAGACCACTATAAGCTACTTGAGTCAGCCGCTCGTGTCCCAGGCGCTGCCCAAACATCGACGTCAGCGTGAGCCATGCACGGGCGCTACGGCTCAACGCAGGTTGCCCGACGCAGAGCCGCACCATAAGTTGGATAAAAGTGTTCCGGGTGTGAAATTCGCGGATCACGGTTGGGAGTAACCAGTGCTGACAATGATCACGGGTGAAAATAACGTCATTCCGTCCATAAGCATAGGGTATCTGTATCCAGGAGCGAAAGCTGCGTTCGGCATAATGGTACCCGACTGCGTCGGGATGAAAGACAAACCGTACCCCCTGCCGCTCCAGGCGGTAGGCCAGTTCGACATCCTCTGCCCGGCGGAAGGTTTCATCAAAGCCCCCGGTTGCCGTCAGATGTCGACGTGCGAGCGAGGCATTGCCGGTATAAAACTGGCGGGCTGTGGGTTGCCAGCGCCCGGTTTGCATATCGGTGTACTGCTTGACCAGCATCGCCTGTTCCCAGCGTACCCATGGGCGCATCCGGAAATCGGATGGGGTCAGCATTGGTCCCAGAACAACCAGTTCGCCCGGATGCTCAGCATGCATACGCATATGCTCGGCGAGCAACTGCGCTGTGGGAACGACGTCATCGTCGATAAAAACAATATACTCCCCGGTTGCCTCCTGGATGCCCCGGTTGCGCGCGGCGGCAACGCCCTTATTTTCGCTGGCAACATAGCTCAGACGGAAGGGCATTGTGAGAGTTTGCAAATATTCAACCGTGCCGTCGGTGCATCCATCCGCCACAACAACGACCTCGAAGGCATCGCGCGGATAGGTCTGTTTTGCAAGCCCGGCCAGCACCTGTTTGAGGCGGCTGAGGCGGTTGTAAGTTGGAAGTACTACACTGATGTCTAGCATATAACAGTATTTCCTGGTTTGTAGAACCATGTTTGGTTATTATATAGTACCCAGGTGCGCGTTGTGCTGTGTTCCTTGTTCTGGTTTCTCTATATGGCGCTAACGTTGTACCTTGGCCGCCTGATGAGCGTTGGCACTCCGCGCCCAGATTGATATGTCTCGTACATACCAATCACCGTCATACCAGGGCTCACCCCGAAAATGCACCTGTACGGTGCCCGCCGGGATGGGGGTCCAGTAGGATTGGAATGTGCTGTCATCGTACCGTTCCTGTGCCTGCATCTGCGCGCGTTGCCATGTACTACCGCCATCAACACTGATCTCCAGGTTTGTCCCGACCCCCGCGAACCGGAGATGGGCATCTGCCGGGGCATCTGCCGGGAAGGTGACATGGGTGGTGTTGTCCGGAGTAACCATCCGCTGATCTGCGCGGAGCATGGTAAAAGGAACGGCCGGGGCAAGCTCCACGTTATCCCAGTGCCAGGTGTTAGGGCCACAGTCCGTACAGCCTTTGGTTGGATTATACGAGTGATGCCCAAACTGCACAATGCCCTGGTCCCAGTCCAGCGGTTCAATCGGGCCATCGATCCACCAGAAGTCATACTCGGGCATGCCGACCTTAAGATGTTCACGCGACAGCCGGATTTCGACAGTATCACGCCGTCTGGCATCCGGTGTCAGAAAGGAGTCGTAGCCAACCCACCATTGCGTCGGCATATCGCCATGGAACTTGCTTTCCTGGGCCACCGCAAAATCGTCATATATTCTGGCCTGGAGCGCCATCTCCTGTGTCAACCCGATCTGGACAGCCCGGCGTGGTGGACCATTGAGATCGGGTCGGTACGCTTCCAGCGGAAGCTGAAGCTGGTCCGCGTAGGGCGTGATCCAGACATCCCACCAGTCTCGTCCGGAAGTCATAAGCGTTGAAATATCAAACCGAATGACCGCTTCATCCTGCGAGAAATCAACCATGTGATCCGGAGTCAGTTAGATCAGGCCATAACCACCGGCATTGA
>CAKZQX010000988.1 GCA_937141995.1 uncultured Chloroflexaceae bacterium
AGATGGGCCACGGTGGCGTTGTGGAGGAAGGCGGTCAGCGGCAGGCGCGCGCCGTAGCGATCAATCAGGCTACCCGCCCAGCGTCCCATCAGAAAGATGATCAGGATGAAGGGCAGCAGCGCCCCACCTGCAGCGGTTGGAGCGTAGCCCTGCACCTGGATCAGATTGAAGGGTACGAAGAAGAGTGCGCCACCAAGCGCCGCATAGAGCAGCAGGGTCAGCAGATTTGCGCCGCTAAACGAGCGGGAGCGGAACAGGTAGAGTGGCATCATCGGGGTGGCACTGCGTGCTTCCACCGTCAGAAATGCACCCAACCCGACTACCCCCAGCAGCAGCGCCCCTGGAATCAGCGGATGGCCCCACCCCAGATTGGCCGACTCAAGCAGCCCGAACACTATCCCGCCCAGTCCAATGGTAATCAGCAGTGCCCCCGACCAGTCCAGTCGTCCGGTGTGGGTCTCATCGCGGCTCTCAGGCACATGCCGGAAGGTAATGATCAGGACGATAATTGCCAGTGGCAGGTTAATAAAAAAGACGGCGCGCCACGAAATGGTTTCGACCAGCCAGCCGCCCAGCACCGGCCCCAGCGCGGCAGTGATGGCGGTAAAGCTGGCCCAGGTGCCGATTGCCCGCCCCCGCTGCTCGCTGCTAAAGGTTGCGCTGATAATTGCCAGGCTGCCCGGCACCAGCAGCGCAGCGCCGACACCCTGAACTGCGCGGGCCAGGATCAGTTGGGTCGCGCTTGGCGCAAACCCACACCAGAGCGAAGCCAGCGTGAAGAGCACCACGCCGCTACTGAAGATGCGCCGCCGGCCGTAGCGATCACCCAGCGAGCCGCCCACCAGCACCAGCGCCGCCAGAAACAGTGCGTAGGCTTCGACGATCCACTGCAACGCGGCAACATCGGCGTTCAGGCCGGCCTGGATCGCCGGGAGTGCCACATTCACCACCGTGCCGTCGATAAAGGCCATGCTTGACCCCAGAATTGTCGCCGCCAGCACCCATGCGCCCAATCCCTGACTGCAGGGATGCCGATCCGGCGCGGCGCGGATCACGCCTTCGTCGCATGGTCGTTTCAGACTGGTGAACATTCGTCTATTCCTTTCACTCTATCGAGAGAACAAAGAACAAAGAACAAAGAACAAAGAACACAGGAACCGAGAACTGAGAGACTGTCTGAAAAGCTGATTCGCGTCGGTCACACGGCATGCGGGGTGCCCGGCGACACCGGACAGCGCCCCAGGCGTCCCGGCTTCCGCCGGGGTGTGGCCGGAACCGGCTGACGCCGGGACGCCCGCGCCGGGGCCGTCGCCCCATGACCAACCCGTTTCAGACAGGCTCTGAGAACTGACCACTACGATATCACAAAGAGCGTGGTGGCGTTACCAGCGCTGGTCGCAGGCGGGCTAAGGGAATGTTGTAGAACAAAGAACACAGAACAAAGAACGGAGAAGCGCAGAGCGCAGAGCGTAGAGCGCAGAGCGCAGAGCGCGGAACAGGGAGCGTGGAACAGGGAGCGCAGAAGCGCGTCCCTACGGAAACGAAGAACGATGTCGCCTGAGCGCGGGTTGGCCCAGGCGATGCGGATCGGGTTTGGTAGTGGGCTATGCCTGCCGCGCCCGTGCCAGCGCCATGTCGAAGAAGTCGGCCAACTCCGTCACAGCGGCCACATTCTCGAAGAGGACCGGGCCGGCTTCGCTGATGCGCCGGCTGATCGTGGCGCGGTAGGCCGGATCGCTGCCGAGCTGCAGGGCGAGATCGACATAGGCTGCGGGCGTGGCGGCGATGCAGTCCTCCATCCCCATCGTGCGGTAGGCCGCTGCCGTAAATAACCCGCGCAGGTAGCGCGTTGGTAGCGTAACCACCGGCTTCCCGGCGGCGAAGGCGTCATACATTGTGTTGACCCCGCTGTAGTGCGGCATATCCAGAATGACATCCCCCTGGAGCAGCAGGCTCAGGTAGTCGTCGCGGCCCATGCGCGGCAGGAAGTAGATCCGTTCCAGCAGATCGGGCATGCCGGCCTGGAAACGCTGCCGCAGCAGATCGGTAATTGCCGCCGCCTCATCCGCGATAAAGACCAGAAGACCCTGCGGATCACGCCGCAGGATCGCGGCCAGCAACGGGTCGGCGTCGGGGTGGATCTTGCGCAGGTTCTGCAGGCAGAGGTAGAGCCGCTGATTGGTGGGCAGGCCAAAATGATCACGGGGACGCGGGTTAGCGGGCAGGGTCGGGCGCTCGTAGTACAACGGCAGATGCTTAAACCGCACCAGCGTCTCGGTGTAGTGCGCATCACTCTCCGGCGTCTCCAGTTGCTCTGCCGAGAGGTAGTAGTCCATCTGCGGGATACCGGTCGTCACGGGGGTGCCGAAGGAGAGGCACTGCACCGGAGCCAGGCGAAAAAAGGGCAGCACATAGTTGAGCAGATCGCTGCCCACCTCCCGATAGTAGAGCAGATCGAAGCATGCCTGCCGGATCTGCGCCACCGCCGGCTCCAACTGGTCGGAGAGTTCCAGGTAGCGGACTGATGGGTGGGTCATGTGCGGGCTGATGCTGCGGGCATCCTGCGGGCTGCAGACAATGGTGAGCCGGAAGCGCTCCGGCGGCAACTGGTTAAATAGCCCGCGCGTGCTCTTGAGAAAAACGCCCGCGTGCCCGGCAGTGATCACCAGGCCGATATGCGGCTTGCCCTTGCCCGGCTTTACGCGCTGTTCCGGAAAATGTCCCTGAAACAGTCCGGCCCACATCTCCTTGATCCGGCGGTCATCGCGCCCCTGGTATATCAGGTTGTAGGGCGGCAGCGCCCCGGAGCGTTGCAGTTGCGGCAGGGTAAACTGCAAGTCGTACTCGGCATAGTGCGTGAGGGTGGCATGCAGATCGGTGCGGTAGGCATCAATCGCGGCATTGCCGGCGGGGATCGGCGGGCAGAGCGTCGCCAGATGCAGGCGCAGCAACTGGTCATCCGGCTCCAGCGCCAGCACCTGCTGCAAGCTCTGACGTGCGGCTTCCAGCCGGCCCAGTTGCTCTTCGGCGCGGCCCAGGTTCAGATGCGCCTCGACATACTGCGGGTTGAGGGCAATGGCCTGGCGGTAACAGGCAGTCGCGGCGGCAAACTGGCGCTGCCCGAACAGCGTATTGCCCAGGTTGTAGTAGGCCTTGAGGTAGTCCGGCCGCAACACCAGTGCCCGCTGGTAGTGGACCGCAGCTTCGTCGGCGTGTCCCTGCAGCCGGTAGACATTCGCCAGGTTGTAGTGCGCCTCGGCAAACTGCGGAGCCAGCGCCA
>CAKZQX010000989.1 GCA_937141995.1 uncultured Chloroflexaceae bacterium
CCGCCACCGGCTACCAGGTTGAAGCCGCGCAGCACTCCGTCCGCGCCGATAATCGCCTCCAGCGCCAGATCATGCGTGAAGAGATCGATGCAGTTATCGTGCGGCAGGCCAATCCCGATTTTGTGCTTGCGGGGTAGATAGTTGGGGCCGTAGAGCGACTCGCTGCGTTGCTGCTGCACCTTGACCGAGGTGCCGTCGGCCAGGATTTTCTCGCCGTCCAGCCAGAGTTCGTAGTAGCTGGTTGACTGAGGCAGGAAGCGGTCGCTGACCTCCTGCGCCAGCGCCTGATAGTCGTAGGTATGGCCGGGCAGCAGATCGGCCACGGGGCAGGTCAGGGTGTTGCGTGATACATCGCCGCACGCGCCGTAGGTGCTGATCCAGCGCTGATTCAGCGCCCGAATAAGCTGCTTCAGATTGTTCTTCCCAATGCCGTGAAACTGAAATGCCTGGCGGGTGGTAATGCGCAACGTGTTATTGGCATAGGTCGTCGCCAGTTCATCCGCCAGCAGATACTGCTCGGCGGTCATGCGGCCGCCAGGTGTCTTGGTACGCACCATAAACTGCCAGGCGCGGTCAAGCCCCTGCTTCTTGCGCTCCTTGCGTAGATCCCGGTCGTCCTGCTGGTAACTACCATGGAACTTGAGCAGTTGGTAGGCGGCCTCGGAGATATGATCACGCTCCTCGTCGCGGATCTCCTCCAGGAGCAGCCCGCCCAACCCTTCGCTGGTAACTTTGAGTTTTTCCACCTTTGAGAGTTGCGGTTGATCGTTTGTAGGTGTATCTGAACCTGTTTGCATAATGCCTGTACCTCTGTATGATTTAGAGATGAATGCCACACTCCGTTTTGGCATGCCCGGCCCAGCGACCCGCGCGCGGATCTTTGCCGTTGGCCGGGCGGGTGCAGGGCATACAGCCCAGGCTGGGGTAGCCCCGGTCAAGCAGCGGGTTGTAGGGCACCTCGTGGGCGTGAATATACTCCCAGACCGCCTGCTCGCTCCAGAATGCCAGCGGGTTGATTTTGAGCAGGTTGTGGCGTGTATTCCACTCAAGCAATCGGGTCTCTGCCCGTGTCTTTGATTGATCCCGCCGAATGCCGCTGATCCAGGCCTGGTAGGGTTGCAGCGCTTCGGCCAGGGGCGCGACCTTGCGAATGCCGCAGCAGCGATCCGGTTCACGCTCGTAGAGGCGCGGACCTTCTAGCCGTTCCTGATCTTTAAGCGAGAGCGCCGGGCGACGGCGTTCAATCGTAATCCCATAGCGTTGGGCGGCCGCTTCGGCCAGCGCGTAGGTTTCCGGGAAGAGCAGATCGCTATCGAGAAAGAGCACCGGCGTGCCGCGCTCCAGGCGGGCCACCATATCCAGTAGCACCATGCCCGAAGGTCCGCCGAAGCTACAGGTCAGCACAATCTGCGGCCCAAACTGCGTGGTGGCCCAGTCCAGCAGCGTCGCAACCGGGCATGTTTCAAACTCCCGGTTCAGCCGGTTCAGTTCGTCTTCCGTCCATCCGGGTGCCGTTCCATTGCGGGTCATGGGTTGCTCCCTATCACTCGTCTTCCCCAAAAGAAAACGGGCATGACGAGGAGCCCACTGCTCTCGTTATGCCCGTGCATCAGCGCACATTGGCTATCTGTGGAAGAACTGCTGAAATCTTAATTTACTTGCTTGACTTTGTCAAGTAAGTTATAATCCGCGCTGTGATTGGCAGGAGTTACGTGGTCACTTCTTTGGAACCGGATGCTGTCGCAGGCGACGGCTATGTATTCGACTGATCAAACATCCGGTTTGAACGCCCACCGCGTACGTCCTGTCGTATGGATAGTCCCGTCTATCTTACCGCATTTCACCGTTCTTTTTGTCACGGAGCAGAATGTATGCCGGCTCAGGGTTTTATCTCGCTGATTGGTGCCGGGCCGGGTGATCCCGATTTGCTGACGGTAAAGGGGTTGCGCCGCCTGCAGACCGCCGATGTAGTGATTTATGATGCGCTGGTGAGTCGTGATGTGCTGGATGTCTGTCGCGCCGATGCCGAACTGCTCGATGCGGGCAAGCGGGCCGGTCAGGCGACCCGCTCCCAGGCCGCAATCAATACCTTATTGATTCAAAAAGCGCGGGCGGGGTTACAGGTTGTGCGGCTCAAGGGAGGCGATCCGTTTGTGTTTGGGCGGGGTGGCGAAGAGGCGGCCGCGCTCCAGGCGGCCGGGATTGCCTGGGAAGTGGTCCCCGGTATCAGCTCGGCCATCGCTGTCCCGGCGTATGCGGGCATTCCCGTGACTCACCGCGCCTGTGCCTCGTCGGTGGCAATTGTCACCGGCCACGAAGATCCTGCGCGGGAAGGCTCGCGCATCAACTGGTCGGCGCTGGCAACCGCCACCGATACGCTGGTCTTCCTGATGGGCGTCGGGCGGCTGGCCTATATCGCCGCGCAACTGATCGCGCATGGCCGGGCACCCGATACCCCCGCCGCCGCGATTCGCTGGGGCACTACTGCCGAGCAGGAGACGGTGACGGGAACGCTGGCGACGATTGCGGCGGAGGTTGCGCGCGCCGGGTTAACGGCCCCGGCAACGCTGGTTATTGGCGAAGTGGTTCGCCTGCGGGAACAGTTGCGCTGGTTCGATGCGCTGCCGCACCT
>CAKZQX010000990.1 GCA_937141995.1 uncultured Chloroflexaceae bacterium
CTTGCCCGGCACCAGTGACCCAACCAGCGTATCCAGGTGAACAGCCTGCGCGCCCCGACTGGTTGCCAGTGCCAGCGCTTCACGGGCCGGCATAGCCGTCGGGTCGCCCGTGACACCCTTGGGCAGCAGGGCCGCCAGGTGCATCTCGACAAACATATCCTGATCGTCGTTACTGGCGGGACCATCGGTGCCGATGCCGGTCGCTACCCCGGCGGCAAGCAGGTGCTGGTAGGGAGCAATGCCGCTGGCAAGTTTGAGATTGCTGCTGGGGCAGGGCACCGCGCCAACCCCCCGATGACGCAGGAGGATAATATCGTCCTCGGTGGCATGCACGCAGTGGGCCGCGATACAGCGCACCGCAAATGCACCCATCTGATCAACATAGCCGATGGGAGTGGCCGCCCGTTCCGCGCGGATCTGCTGGACTTCGCGGGCGGTCTCGGAGAGGTGTGTCACCATGGGCACATCAAAGTGGCGGCAGAGCGCGGCCGCCTCACGGTAGATCTTATCGGTGCAGGTGTAGGGCGCATGTGGCGCGATGGTGGGGATGATCCGCTCATGCGTATGCCACTCGGCGATAAAGTGGCGTGCCCGTTCCAACCCCTCATCGTACGAGGTGGCATCAGGCGTCGGCAGGCGCATCACGGTTTGCCCGCAGATGGCGCGGATGCCCACTTCAGCGGCGGCGCGGGCAACCTGCTCCTCAAAATAGTACATATCCACAAAGGTAGTGACGCCGCCGCGCAGCAGTTCGGCGCAGGCCAGCCGTGTGCCCACATAGCTGAACTCTGGGGTGACAAACTGGCTCTCGACCGGAAACATATAGCCAAACAACCACACGTCAAGCTGCTGGTCGGCAACCAGACCGCGCAGCAGGGTCATCGGTACATGGGCATGTGCGTTGATCAGACCGGGGATAATGGCGCATCCGCTACAGTCACGCATTTCGTCCGGAGTAAACTGATCTTGCAGTGTCGCCGTCGGCCCGACAGCGATGATATCGTGTCCCCGGATAGCGACTGCGCCATCGGGATAGATGGTCCCCTGTGGATCCATCGTAACAACCGTGCCACCGACCAGCAGCAGGTCAACCGCTTCTGCCATAATCTCCTTCCTCCACATTCATGCCGCCGGAAATCCCGGGACGACGGCCGGCGCACATGGCGTGCTACCTGTTGGTCTTATTCTACCAGATGCTATGACCGGGTGCCGGGATTATGCGCGCGTGTAATGTTTCCGGTAGAGACGTGCTGCTGCGGATCTGCATGCCGTCATGATGCGGGAACTCTGTTCTTGGATAGATACTGGGATACTGTTATTCACCGGACGTTCTGGTCAAATGTCCAGTTTGCGTACCCACCGCGTACCTCGTGTTATGCATACGAGGTACGCGGTCACTGACATGGACGGTCATGTCGCCTCCGGCAGGGCGGAGGAAACCAGATCTTATTCACAGGAGGTACGCGGTGGGCGTGCAAATCAGACACATACGCTCACAACAACCGTTTTTGCCTCCGGCAGGACGGAACCGACCTTTCTTTTCCCCGAACATTTGGCTCCTTGAGCCAAATGTTCGGGGAAAAGAAAAAAGAAGTACCATGCTGCCGCAGGCGAATCTGACTTC
>CAKZQX010000991.1 GCA_937141995.1 uncultured Chloroflexaceae bacterium
CGGTAACCAGCCGTCCGACCGCCTCAACCGAAGTTCCGCACATGTTGGCCGTCACCGTGTGGAACAGCCGCCCCCGCCGCCGCGCCTCGAGTAACTCCAGCAACTGGCGCGCCAGGGCCAGTCGCGCCGGATCGTTGCGCAAGGTGCGGCGGCTACCCACCAGGCAGGCCTGGGAACGCAGGATCGGCCCCCCCACAATTTTAAGCTGGTTATCCCGCAGCGCCGTGCCGGTCTCGGTGATATCGGCGATAATATCGGCATAGCCCAGACTCGGCGCGGCCTCGGTTGCCCCTTCGGAGGGCACCAGACGGAAGGCGTTGATACCATGCATGTAGCAGAAGCGCCGCACCGCGTTGGGAAATTTGGTAGCGATGCGTAGCGGCCGCCCCTGCCCTTGCAGTTCAACCGCCAGGTCTGCCAGATCTTGCAGCGAGCTCACGTCGATCCATGCCTGGGGCACCGCAAAGACCAGTTCGACCCGCCAGAAGCCCAGATCTTCATAGAGGATCAGCAGATCTTCATCATCATCACGGCGCTCGCGGACCAGATCCATCCCGGTAATGCCGACATCAATTGTACCTTCGGCCACCTTCTCGACAATGTCGCTGGGGCGGTGCAGCAGCACTTCCGTGTTGGGCAGACCGCGCAGCGTGGCGATATACTGGCGTGGATTGGCGCGCGAAATGCGGAGGCCACAGCTCTCCAACAACGACACCGATCCATCGTAGCCGGAACCTTTTGAGGGTATTGCAAAACGTAGCATAGTATTCGGCATCAGGAGTACCGGGCGTGAGTTGCTGCTCACTGATTGCCCGTTGAGTTGTCCGACCCCCACTCCTTTGCCTTCAGCCTCCCATTTACCTTGCCTGGATCCTGGTCCTGACGTTCGTTCCGCGCCGCGCCATCCGCTGCGGGGCCGTGCGTTATCGGGTCATCCGGTGCCGGTTCATCGGTGGTGGGCGGTTGATCGCCCGCCGGCGCAGTCATGCGTTCCCACCAGATCTGCGCCGCTTCTTCGGGCGAAGCATGCTTACAGTGGTCAACATAAGCTTGATAGCGCACCCGGCGGCGCTCGTAGAGCACCTGGAGCGATGCCACACTCCCCTCATGCAACAGTTGGTCCACCGCGCCGGCCATTCGTTTGACGGCCAGATCGAGCGTGGTATTGCCCAACGAGGCCGAAGCCAGTCCGCGTGGGTCGCGCCCCAGCACCCCGCTGTCGGCCGGGGTGAGTGCGCCGGTCCCCAGCGCGTCCAGGTCAACCAGATGCGCCCGGAGCGCCAGCAGCACCGATGTTTCCCAGAGGGCCCCGTGATCCAGCATTTCTTCGTCAACCAGGGCCAGCGGTGGCAATGCCAGCACCAGCAGGCCGGCATGCTGCTGCATGGCCTGCATTGCAGTCTCCATCAGCACTAGCTCGTGCGCCGGCGCATAGTGCCCACTGATAACCACAATAACCCGCCAGTCCGCGCCCGCCAGTTGCGCAAAAATATCTTCCCAGAGCCGCCGTACA
>CAKZQX010000992.1 GCA_937141995.1 uncultured Chloroflexaceae bacterium
ACGATCGTCGATCAGATCATGGTCGATTTCACCGCCGATCACATCAGCAGCGAAGACGCCGGGTCGCTGTTGCAGATAATGAACGAGGAAGGTTTCACCGCGGCGGGCCATGCGCCCGACGTTGTGTGGCTGCGCCGCTTCATCCTCATTGTTGAACTGGTAGCCGTCGTAGGGCCGGTTGGGATCATTATTGGCGTTGAGAAAGGAACCGGCCAGCGACTTGAGTGTATCCAGCGGCAGTCCATGGAAAGCCTGGTCGTTCGCTTCGTCGGCCTCCGCGTCCGAGGCATGGCGCATAATCTCGCGGTAGCGGTTTGCAGCCTCCTCGTCCGAGATGCTGTCGGGGTTGTCCTGGTAGCGCTGGATAAAGTCGGCATACTCTTGCCGGCGACCGGGGTGTTCCTGAAAAAACTGCTCTAGCAGACTCATATTCATCGTGTCCTCCTTTGTAATGCTGTCTGATCAGGCCATGCTTACATCGTGTAGTGTGCGCCAGGTTGGTATAGCAAGGAGTATGCCAGTTTTTAGCGAGAACTGAGAGACTGTCTGAAAAGGGTGTGTCATGGGGATACGGCCCCGGCGCGGGCGTCCCGGCGTCAGCCGGTGTGGGGCCGAACCGGCTGATGCCGGAACGCCTGGGGCGCTGTCCGGTGTATCCGGGCAACGAACATGCCATGTGACCGCCGCGAACCACCGTTTCAGACAGGCTCTGAGAACAGGAGACCTTACTCTTCCTCAGAATCGGCTCCCTCCGGGTCGATCCCAAAGATCTGCATCCATTCGTCAACTTCGCGGGGAGTAAGGGGGCGCTCGCTGCTTTTGTTGTCGGGACGTACCGTCGGCCCGGCGGAAGCGTGCAACTTGCGGGCAAATTCGCTGGAGGATATGACCACAATATTTCGGGCATGTGCCTCACCCGCCACCGCCCGGTCGGAGGTGATCACCTGCCACTCATGTGTGCGCCGGATTGCGCGGATACGTTTGATCAATAACCTGTCGGCATCACGGGGGGATTTGGCAAAGTGACACTCGACATTATAGCCGTTGAGATTCTGCGGGTGGCCGTACACCCCGTGATCGAACACGACGACGATGCGCCGGCCGCGCTTTCGGGCCGCATACCGCCGCAGCAGCAAGACCAGTTGCGCTTCATCGTCGCTATCTGCCAGATCCAGGTCCGGCATCTGTCCAATCAAGTTGTGCCCATCGATAAGCAGTGGCATACCTTCGATTGTACCACTGATGCGCGGGTTGTAACACCCATAGTGCAACAATTGATCCCGGACGCGCGTCCCATCCCTGAACGATTTTTTAACCGAAGCCCGCACACCCTGGCGTGAACCGGTTGATCCGTGCCGGCGTGTGCCCATATACCGATAGGTATGAGAATATTCCTATGCCAGGAACAGACATATACGAGCAACCGGTGCAACCGGACGAGCAAGCGTATCGCCGGCACTATCGGCAAGATCAGGCCCGACGCTGGGGTAGCGTGCTGCTGCTGGTTGGCATCGTCTGGCTGGTCTTTGAACTGGTCAGCCACACCTTCTTTCTAGGAAGTGGGTTTGGGTTTGTCGAGCGCACGCAGCGCCTGGAAGAAACCGTCACCGGGGAGGCACTCGTTGTTGATGTTATTGGCGACGATGTCAGCCTGGTGCGGGGCAGCGGTCCTGAGATACAGATCGAGGTCGTCAAGCATGCCTTCGGGTGGAATGGAGCGGCGGCGGAACGCGCCCTGGCGGATCTGGATCTGACGATTGACGAGCGCGGCAACAGCGTGCATATCACCGGCCCGCGTACAACCGGGTTCTTTATCGGGCGGCGGCCGTATGTCTCGCTGAACATTGCGCTCCCGGTCGATACCCAGGTTACCATCAACGCCACCAACGGCGATCTGTTGCTGGCTAATGTGGTCGGCGACGGCACGCTGGAGACGATCAACGGCACCATTTCCGGCGCGGACACCCAGGGTTCCCTGACGCTCAAGACTACCAACGGCGATATCGCGTTGGAGAACCACAACGGCTCGCTGGTCATCGAAACAATCAACGGCGATGTCACTGCTGAAGATGGACGTATCACCCGGGTGCAGGCCGGCAGCGTGAACGGCGACTTCACATTCGTTGGCGTAACCGGCATGCTCGACGTGACGACTGTTTCCGGCGATATCGTCGTGGAAGATGCGCAGGCCGTTCAGCTTGGCCTGGAGAGTACCAGCGGTAACCTGGAGTTTGCGGGCAGTCTGGCTGCTACCGGCCCGCAGCGCATCACCAGCATTGCCGGCGATGTCGCGCTGCGCCTGCCCGCAACCGGCAACCTGCGACTGGATGTAACCACCCTCAGCGGTGACATAGAGACAGATATTGAATTACAGCAGGCAACCTACGAACGCCGCCAGGTGCGCGGACGGTTAGGGGCGGGCGACACGCTCCTCCGCGTCACTACCACCAGCGGCGATATCACTATCGTCGCGGATTGAGCCGGCCTGGAGTGGGGAAGCATGGCTCCTGCCGGGAAGAGCTTTGGAGTGCGAGCGCTATATGCTCGCTATGAACGCGGACAGGTGCGCGTCTGCTTTGCTCCTTTTGCACTGGTTATGGTACAATATTACTATCGAAATTACTCACATGTGTCGCATACAGGTGCTATATGGAGAAGTCAACCTGGACCACGAAAGTCGGTCTGGCCCAGATGCTGAAGGGCGGCGTAATCATGGATGTGGTTACGCCAGAGCAGGCCCGCATTGCCGAAGAAGCCGGAGCTGTGGCAGTCATGGCGCTTGAGCGCGTCCCGGCTGATATACGGGCTGAAGGCGGTGTGGCGCGGATGAGCGACCCGGAACTGATTATGGCGATTATGGACGCTGTAACCATTCCGGTGATGGCAAAGGCACGCATTGGTCACTTTGTCGAGGCGCAAGTGTTGGAAGCGCTAGGAATCGATTATATCGACGAGAGCGAAGTGCTGACACCGGCCGACGATGAACACCATATCAACAAACATGGCTTCAAGGTGCCGTTTGTATGCGGTTGTCGTAATCTTGGCGAAGCCTTGCGGCGAATAGCTGAGGGCGCGGCGATGCTACGGACCAAAGGTGAGGCCGGAACCGGCAATGTGGTTGAGGCGGTGCGCCATGCGCGTACGGTGTATGGCGAGATCTGGCGGCTGCAAAGCATGAGCGAAGATGAGTTGTACACGGCGGCCCGCAACCTGCAGGCACCTTTTGAACTGGTGCGCGAGGTTGCCAAAACCGGGCGATTGCCCGTGGTCAACTTTGCGGCCGGCGGTATTGCGACACCCGCCGATGCCGCGCTGATGATGCAGTTGGGTGTCGATGGGGTGTTTGTCGGCAGTGGCATCTTTAAGTCGGGTGATCCGGCCCGGCGCGCTCGCGCAATTGTTGAGGCAACCACGCACTACAACGATGCTGAGATGATTGCCGAGGTCAGCAAGGGGCTGGGTGAGGCCATGGTTGGGATCGAAATCAGCTCAATTCCGCGCGAGCAACTGATGGCCGGGCGCGGCTGGTAATGATGTAGTCGGCAGTCGTTCGTGCCGGGCACGTGAAGGCCCGGCGCTACTGCCGGCCGGCAACAGGCTATGACAACAGGTATTCTGGCGCTACAAGGCGATTTTCGGGAACATGAAGAGATTATCCGGCGGTTGGGTATCCCGGTACAGCAGGTGCGGTTACCCAAACATTTGGATACTATTGACCGATTGATTATCCCCGGTGGGGAAAGCACGACGATTGGGAAGCTGCTGGTCAAGTATGGCCTGATTGAGCCCATTCGCCGCCGTGCCGGGCGTGACCTGGCCGTGTGGGGCACCTGTGCCGGGGCTATTCTGATGGCCCACCAGATTATCGACGGGCGGCCGGAAGGCCAACCCAACCTCGATGTGATGGATATTGTCGCGCGGCGTAATGCCTTTGGGCGGCAGCGTGACAGCTTCGAGGCCGATCTGGATGTGCCGGTCATGGGAGAGCAGCCGGTGCCGGGAGTCTTTATTCGCGCACCCGGCATTGAGTCTGTCGGTATGGGAGTTGACGTGCTGGCGCGTCTGCCGGAAAGCAAGATTGTCGCAGCCCGGCAGGGCCGGCTTCTGGCAACAACGTTTCATCCCGAATTAACGGGGGATGATCGCTTTCATCGCTACTTTCTGGAGTTATAAGGGTAACGGGGAAGGATAGAAGGGGACCGGGTTTGGGAGAGGCATTTGACCCTGAATCCACACCGCATACTCCACACCCTTACACCCTGATCGCATATGATACGATCCGTCGCACCGGTTGATCTCTGGACACTGCGACGTAAACCGCGCAGTCATGTGGTGTTGTATAACCCCACGCTGCTGGTACGTCCACATCGTCCATTCTGGTTTGCCCTGCTCTGTATGCTGCAAGGTACAGGGCGCGATCAGGCCATGACGGTGTTCCGCGAGCGTGGGCTTAGTGCGATGGTTCAGGCGCAGGGCCGGACCGGACGACCGGAACAGGATATTATTTATCTCTCAACCTACGGTTCGTTGGGGCGGGGTGCGCCAACTGATCGGGATATCTGGTTTCGACTGCTTGAGCAACTCTGTGTAAGTGCCGGGCATAACCACGTTCAGCGCCTCTATGCGGCAATCTCGAGCCAGCAAGTGGAACTACGCGAGATCTTTCGTCAACTGGGCTTCCAGGCCTATGCGCATCGGACGATCTTGCAACTCTCCGGGCCGGATTGGGACCAGGGAACCACCATTGCGCCGATGCGGTCGCAGTTGCGGCAGGATCGCTGGGCCATCCATAAGCTCTACGGAATTGTTACACCCCGGTTTGTGCAACAGGCCGAGGCCCGCAACCCCCGCGATTGGATGCTGCCGCTAACCCAGCAGTGGAAACGCCTGTCCCGGCGGGCCTGGGTGCTGGGACCGGAAGATAACCTGGTGGCTTATATTCGGGCGACCCGGGGCCCGGCGGCGCATGTCCTGACCCTGTTGATGCATCCTAATGCCCGTGATGTCGTCAATGATGTCCTGCGTTTTGGCCTGACCCAGGTACCCGATACGCGACCAGTGTATCTCTTATTACACGAATATCAGGAGGAATTGTTGGCTCCGGCCCAGGATCTGGGCTTCCAGCCGATCGGTGAGCAAACTATGCTTGTGAAAAGCACCGTCATTCCCGTACGACGATCCGTGCTCTTACCGGCGCTGGAGGCTGGCCTGGATCCGCGCGTCCCAATTCCGAGCATCTCTGCACCGAGGGAGGATCCACAGATATATGTCAGTAGAGCGACGCGAAGTAACAAGTAATATTGATCTGCTGCTTGAGGCACTGCCGCCACATATTCAGCAAGCTTTACTCCAGGGGGAAGAAAACCCGGAAGATCTCCTCGAAATTGTACTTGACCTCGGTCGCCTGCCAGAGGCGCGCTACCCCGATCAGGAACGCTTCCTGAGTGATCTGGAAATTACCCGTGAGGATATTGAATATGTTACTTCCCGGATTGGCGATTTTGGGGAGGATAACCGGGCCGGTATTCCTCGCACGTTGCACCGCATCTCGGCGATTCGTAACCGTAAAGGCATGGTGATTGGCCTGACATGCCGCGTAGGGCGCGCGGTCTTTGGGACGGTGAGTATAATTCGCGATCTGATTGAGTCCGGTCAGAGCATTTTGCTGCTCGGACGGCCGGGTACCGGCAAGACGACACTGCTGCGGGAGACGGCACGGGTACAGGCCGAGGAGTTTCGCAAGCGCGTGGTGATCGTCGATACCTCCAACGAAATTGCCGGCGACGGCGATATCCCGCATCCGGGGATCGGCCGCGCGCGGCGCATGCAGGTGCCCCGCCCGGCAGAACAGCACGCGGTGATGATCGAGGCTGTGGAGAATCACATGCCCGAAGTGATTGTCATCGACGAGATCGGTACCGAACTGGAAGCCCAGGCCGCGCGCACCATTGCCGAGCGCGGTGTGCAACTGATCGGTACGGCGCACGGAAACTCGCTCGACAACTTGATGCTCAACCCGACGCTGTCCGATCTGATTGGCGGGATCCAGGCGGTAACGCTGGGCGACGAGGAGGCCCGGCGGCGCGGCACCCAGAAGACGGTTTTGGAGCGCAAAGCGCCCCCCACCTTTGATGTGCTGGTTGAGATCCAGAGTTGGGATAGTGTGGCGGTCTACTCCGATGTAGCATCCGCGGTGGATTCTATTCTGCGGGGCGAAGAGCCACAGCCGGAACGACGCGAGAAAGACGCCGACGGACAGGTACAGGTTACACAGCCTCCCCCGCGTGAGTCGCCGGAGATGACCGTACAGCGGCGGAATGTAACGAACCGACCGGATCGCACTCTGCCCTGGGCCCGCGAACGGGAGCGCAACGGCAGTTCCGCCCCGGCAACCCCGGCGAAAGTGCAGCCAAAGCAGCGTATTTTTCCGTTTGGCGTCAGCCGCAATCGGCTCGAAAATGCGATCGACCGGCTGCATGTTCCGGCGGTCATCGTGCGCGATATGCATGAGGCGACCCTGGTTATGACGCTCAAGAACTACTACCGCCAGAGTGCGCAGCGGTTGCGCCAGGCCGAGGAGCGGGGTATTCCGGTCTATGTGCTGCGCAACAACACTATTACCCAGATGGAGCGGCAACTTGCTACCATTTTTCAGCTCAACCTGGCCGAGGAAGACCAGTTGTCCTATCAGAGCGATGCCAGTGGCGGCACTATCGAAGATGCGATGCTGGAGGCCGAAACTGCCATCACTCAGGTGATGAATGGCGAACGCAGCACGGTCGAACTCGCACCCCGGAGCAGCTATATTCGCCGGTTGCAGCACCAGATGGCTGACCGCTACAGCCTGGACTCGCGGAGTTATGGAAGCGAACCATATCGGGGGGTCAAGATCTTCCGATCCTGAGACGGAATATTCGTATGGGGCTATTTATCACTTTTGAGGGCTTAGAAGGATGCGGCAAGAGCACCCAGGCGCGGTTGCTGTATGAACGCTTGCAGGCGCGGGGCTACCCCGTTATTCTGACGCGTGAGCCGGGCGGCACACGCATCGGCGAGATGATCCGCCGTATTCTGGTGGATTTACAGCATACGGAGATGGCGGCAACTACAGAGGCTCTGCTCTTTGCCGCCGCCCGGGCGCAACTCGTCAGCGAGTTGATCCGGCCCTACCTGGCGACCGGCGGCATTGTTCTGTGTGACCGCTATGCCGACTCGACCTATGCCTATCAGGGCTATGGGTTGGGGCGGGATCTGGATGAACTCCACGCTATTATCAAGGTGGCGACGGGTGGCCTGGTGCCGGACCTGACCTTCTACCTGGATCTATCGCCGGAAGAGGGGTTGGAGCGCAAACTGCGGGCCCGCCGGGAGTATGCCGGGAGCGCACATAGTCACTGGCAGCCGGGCGGCGCGCGGGATCAGGGCACCGGGCAACCACCATCACCAACTGCCCCAATTGCCGGA
>CAKZQX010000993.1 GCA_937141995.1 uncultured Chloroflexaceae bacterium
CGGGACTCCCGGTCATTCATATCCGGACTATGTTCTCAACGTTCATAAGCCGGGATCCCAGGTCATCTCATATCCGGGCTATTTTTTCAAAATGCATCAGGCGGTTGGGGCAGTTGGGATAACTATGGTGAAAGTTGTAATCGGGAAAGAGGTCACAGAGCAACCTCTTTCCCGATCATCCGCATATTCGTCCTGCAACGAGTATGCACTTCGCTCATGCAAGCCAGAGACGCAGAGCACGCGGGTTAGTTCATCTCATAGTTATCATCCCCGCGCCCGCTGCGTCTCGGTGGTGAAAAGAAACCTCGCGGTAGTGTTAGAAGCCTGGGAAGTAACGCATCCGGAAGATCGTCTCAAAAGAGTCGATCAGGTCCAGGTACTGCTCCAGCAGACGCGAGAGCAGGAACTTCTCGCGGACCGTCTCGCGGGCTTTCCGGCCCATCTCCGTCCGCAACGGCTCATCCTTGACCAGTTGGACAATCCGCCGGGAGGCCTCTTCAATGGATGTCACCAGGTAGCCGTTATCGCCATCGTCAATCTGGTAGCGAATACCGCCGACATTCCCACCGATGACTGCCGACTCTTTCCACATGGCTTCCGTTACCGTCAGGCCAAACCCCTCGCGCGTCGATTTCTGCAGGACAACCGCGGCGCGGCGCTGCAAGCTGTTGACCAGCGCGGTATCTTCGCCGTTGGGCAGGATAAAGATGCGATCATCGCGCTTCTCCAGCAGCGACTCGAACACCTCAACGCCTTCGGGATCGTCCGCGGCGAAGTTCCCCAGCAACACCAGGGTGCAGTCTACCTCTTGCCGCGCCATCTTGTAGGCTTCGATCACGCCGACCGGGTCTTTCCAGGGATCAAAGCGAGCCACCTGCACCACCAGCGGCAGGTCAGTCGGGATACCATGGAAGGCCAGCCGCTCGTCCATCTCTTCCTCGGTCATAAAGCGATTTTTGTAGGTGAACGGGTTGATCGCCGGCATAAAGTAGATCTGCGGGGTTTTAATGCGCTGCGTGTACTCTTTAAAACTCAGGATCGCCGCATCATACTGCTCCACAAACGGCGTCAGGTAGTCCCAGAGTTCGGAATGGGGATGCGACAGATCGATGTGACAGCGCCAGACCCAGGGGCTGCGCTTCTTATAGTGCGTCACCAGCGGCAGCGGCTGCGGATCATGCACTATTACAAAATCATGGTCGAAGTGGTTGCGGATGGCATTCTCGTAGATCACATCTTCGTAGACATCCGTGCGAATATCGGAAAAGGGCATCTGCTGGCCCTGCAGGGCGTTATGCATCTTCTTCGTCGCGCCAAAAAAGTCGGACGATCCCTGGATCACGCGCCACTCGGTTTTAATACCCAGGCTGTTCATTAACAGGGTCAGTGATGAGAGGATTTCGGCCACACCACCGCCGTAATAGGTCGCGTTAACGTGTGATACGTGGTAATCCTGAAGATTGCGGGCCTTCTTTAGAATACGATCAACTGCTTCCGCCCCAATAAACTGTTCATAGTCCTCAATGCGGTGAGTGTTACGACCCATGATGCTGCTCCTTCGCAGTACAAAAACAGACGAACCGAATGAGAGAATAAACTGCCCCACCCGGAGACGACCAATGAGATGACCGATGAGATTACGCACGGTCTGGGAATTGTGTGTGTGTGCAATTCAGGTGGGGGTGGCGCGCGACCGGCCCCAGAGCGCTGACGGAGCTGCGCCAGAGCCTGCGGTCAACAACTCGCTGCCAGATGATATCTGCAAACAACAGATACCATCTTATTGTAAACGAAGCCGACAGACAGCACAACATCCGAATTGTTGCAGTTTATGCCGTTCGGGTGGAGAAGAATTCACGCATCTGCCGACCGCGTTGCCGAATACCATGCGACACGGTGTCGTAGGTGGCACCGGGCTGCTCACTTGCCCGACAGTCGGCACATGCAGTAAGATACAGGAGTTACGCGGTGTGCGTTCAAACGGACCGTTTGCTCTCGATAACGGCGGA